>JAQXKW010000240.1 GCA_029010655.1 Clostridia bacterium
ACAGCGGTCAAGCTCCGCTTCCTTTTCGTCGTCGGGAAGGTCCTGGTGCATTCCCGCAAAGCCCCGGCACACAAAGCCGTCCTCGCACGCCTTTTTTACGGACTGTGCGGCGTACTCGTTGATTTTATGAACCTGATGGGCGTTTGTGGCAACGGTGAGAAGCAGAAAGCCTCCCACGCCGCCGCTTCGGCAGTTTTCCTCAAGGTCTTCCGGCACGCCCTTGCACTGGGGTATGTAATTATAGAAATCTCCCAGATTGTCTATTGCCTTTTCCGCTATTTTTTCGGGATAGATATGGGTGTGTGCGTCAAAAATTTTATGCATCTTGATTTTTCTCTTTTCCGGTGGTATACTTATAAAAAATTAAAAGCTAAGGAGATAAAATATGGACTGTCTTTTCTGTTCTATCATAAACGGCGATATTCCCTCCTCAAAGGTTTATGAGGACGAATACTGCTACGCCTTCAAGGATATAAACCCCATGGCGCCCGTTCACATTTTAGTCGTACCCAAGGTACACATCGCCTCTGCCGACGAAATTACGGCGGAAAACAGCGTTTACATTGCAAAAATATTTGAGGCTGTTCCGAAAATCGCCGCCGACGCAGGACTTACCAACGGCTACCGTCTCGTTTCCAACTGCGGTCCCGACGCAGACCAGTCCGTTCTGCACCTGCATGTCCACATTTTAGGCGGAAAGAAGCTTTCCGCAAGGCTTGACTGAAAAAGCACGAAAAGGTGTCTGTCCTTCTTTAAGTGACAGGCACCTTTTTCAGTTTCTTCACTTAACGAACTCGGAATAAATCGCTTTCAGCGTTTTGTCAAAATCCTTCTCGCTGATTCCGAGAATAATGGAAATCTCGCTGGAGCCCTGGTCTATCATGCGGACATTGATATTTGCGTCCGCAACCGCCTTGAACACTCTCGCCGCAGTACCCTTGGAGCTGACCATACCCCGTCCTACTACGGCAACAAGTGCAAGTCCGTCCTCTATTTCCACGGAATCCGGCTCGCACTCCGCCTTTATGGCACGGATAATTGCTCTGCGCTGTTTGGGCGAAAGCTCAGATGCAAGCACCACGCTCATGGTGTCGATGCCGGAGGGAAGATGCTCAAAGGTAATTCCCTCGTTCTCGATAATCTCCAGAACCTTTCTGCCGAAGCCCACCTCGGCGTTCATTCTGTCCTTTTCAATATTTATAACCGAAAAGCCCTTTTTGCCGGCAATTCCGGTTATAACCTTTTCTTTGTCGAAATCACGGGCGGAGGGCACTATCATGGTTCCCGCCGCATTTATATCCTTTGTGTTTCTCACATTTATGGGAATTCCCGCAAAGCGCACGGGGAAAATAGAGTCCTCGTGAAGCACCGTTGCTCCCATATATGAAAGCTCTCTCAGCTCTCTGTATGTTATTTTATCGATAACGCAGGGGGAATCCACGATTCTGGGGTCTGTCATAAGAAAGCCCGAAACGTCCGTCCAGTTTTCGTAGAGAGCGGAGGCAGAGGCACGGGCAACAATGGAGCCTGTTATATCGCTTCCCCCTCTGGAAAAGGTCTTGATTGTACCGTTGGGCATAGCCCCGTAAAATCCGGGAATAACGGCTCTTTCGTGCCGCACCAGTCTGTCCGACAGAATAATATTGGTCTTTTCGGAATCAAAGGTGCCGTCTGCGTAGAACTTAATTACCTTTGCCGCGTCTATGAAATCATAGCCGATAAGCTTTGCAAGAACGATTCCGCTTAGATATTCCCCGCGGGAGGCGGCGTAGTCGCTTCCGGCGTGATACTTGAAAGCGTTTCTAATTTCCTCAAACTTTTCGGAAAGGTCCAGTGAAAGTCCCAAATCACGGATAATGCCGTTATACCTTTCCTCGATTTTTACGAACTCCTCGGAAAAATCCTCGCCCTCGTCAGCCAGCATATAGCAATGGTAAAGCATATCGGTGACCTTTATATCGTCCGCCGACCTTTTTCCGGGGGCGGAGGGCACTACGTACCGACGGGCAGGATCCGCCTCAATTATCTTCTTAACGGTCAGGAACGCATTTGCGTCTGCCAATGACGTTCCGCCGAATTTTACCGTAATTATTTTCTGACTATCCATTCGGAAAAGCTCCCAAAGAAACAAAAATTATATTAAGATTATATTCATCTTCCCCTTATTTGTCAATGCTTTCGGGCGATTTTATTGTTCTATGAAGAATGTTGCCTCCATATCTGCAGAGGAAAGCGCATAGGCAAGGGGGAATTTCACAAACGCCGCCGACACGTCTCTGTCCTCCGTCACTCCGGAAAAGCCCATATGGTAGCGGATTGCAAAGGCTTCCTCACGGGAAAGGCGCATATATCCCGTTATTATGTAAACCGATTTTTCCCCGTGTCCGTAGGGGAGCTTATCGTCTATCTCATAGTATGGCACCTGACGCCACACTCCGTCCTCGCCCTTTACGTTGCGGCGGCTTTCCTTGTAGAAATTCACCTTGCAAAGGTCGTGAAGCAGGGATACTATGGCGATAGTTTCCTCATCCGGGTTGCACCCGTACTTTTCCCTGACGGAGTCCCGGGTCAGAAAGTCCTTCAGGCAGTCGTATACATTGAGACTGTGGGAGCAAAGCCCGCCGGGGCAGGAATTATGGTATCTTGCGCTTGCAGGGGCGGTGAAAAAGTCGCTGGAAGGTCCGCACAGGTATTCAAGCAAAGCGTCCGCGCCCTCTCTTTTGATATTTTTCTTATAAATCTCTATAAATCTTTCCTTATCAGTCATTGTCCTTGTCCCTTTCTCCTATTATTTCCCATATGTATTTCCACGAGCCGTCCTCGGCGTCTTTATAGAAGGTTTCGATTTCCTCCCTGCCGTTTACCGTAAGGGAGGCTCCCGCCTCGGTCATCTTCCTGACAGCCCGGGCCATATATTCGTATACGTTTTCATATTCCGACGAAAAATTCTCCCCTCGGAAAAGAGTTGACGGAAAAAGCTCCGTCTTTTTGCCGTCGGACGTCTCCACCTCCACGGAAAGAGAGCCGAACAGCTTCTGCGACACGGTGACGGTCTCGGCGTCGCTCCACACGTATTCTTTTTTTCCTACGGAAAAGCCGTCGGAGCCCTCCGAAGTAAGCGCAAAGGAGGCGCCGAAGGCAAAGCCCGCCGAAAGCAGCACCGCAATAGCTGTGCACATCACTTTTGAAGCGGCACTCTCTCCGAGGGATATCCTTTTTACCGTATATTTTTCGGAAAACCCTCTTTCCTCGTATGTATCCTCCGCCGTAACCGTATACCCTTCCGGCAAAGACGACGGTATGTTTTCATAAAGCTCGGCAAGCTCCGCCGGGAAATCGGCATTTTCGGCATTTGTCTTTTTCAGGTAATTTTCCCATTCGCCGACCTCGCCGTCCCCGCCGTCCTCGCTGACCTCGCCGTCCTCGTTTTCCGCAAGAGTTACTGTTGAAGTGTGGGCACCACGGTACACTTCCGTTTTCTGTTCTCCTATGGCGGAGGCGATTTGAGCCGCCATGTCAAACTCTCTCAGCGTTTCGTCCGCTTTTTTCTCCTGTCGGAACAGCTCCGGGTATTCCTCAAGAGGTTCCCTGTCATCGGGGCTCTGCGACACCTGTTCCCCCTCCGGCTGAAGGTCCTCGTAAAGGCTTTCCTCCGACTCCTCCTTCGGGGCGTCCGTTACGGGCTTTGAGCGGCAAAGCACCGCATATGAAAATATACCTGCCGCAAGGGAAAGAGCCGCCACCCACCACTGATACGGCGCAGTATACAAGAGAGCGTCTCCCGCACGGTGTTTTACCGATAAATAATACAGAGCGCACGGCAACAGGAATATAAGCACCGCCCCCGCCCTTTTGAGAATTTTCAAAATTCTTTCTTTTCTATCCATTTTTCCGACCCGTATAGACTTTTTTCACGATTTGTGTTACAATGATTATAGCTTCTCGTCCCCGCAAATAAAGTCGATAGCCGCCTCG
>JAQXKW010000241.1 GCA_029010655.1 Clostridia bacterium
GGGGGATGCAAAAGCATCCCCCTGTGTGCGGCGGCGTAGCCGCCGAATAAAGTATTTATAGCCAGTGTAATCTCTTCCTAAAGCGGTAATTAGTGCAATAACAAAGGCGGGGGGGTGCGCCGCGGTAGTTCGGCGACTTCGCCGCAATCTATCCGCTATTCGTCAGTCTTAAACCGCCAGCCGCTAGCCGCTGACATAAAAAAACTGCCTTATCGGCAGTTCTTTTATGTCCCATTCCCTATTCCAAATCTATATGCTCGCAGTTGAGAAACGCCTGTGCGGTGAGGGTGCTTGTAACGGGAATGGTGGCTTTGGCGCCGCATCTCTCGCATTTAACGGTTACGCCGTCGTCGGTTACGTCCACCGTATACAGCCCTTCGTCCCTCTCGCATTTGCATGTTATCTCTCCCGCTTCGTCAAGGTCCCGTATTACGAAATTGACTATCTCCAATATCTGCGGGTCCGTAAACAGAGGGGAGGTTTCCTTATCGCCTTTTTCTCCGAAAAAGCTTTCAAGTCCCGCCTCCTCCAGAAGCCTTGCCAGCTCCTGGTCCGCATCATCTGCCGCCTCGGACACCTTATCCTTTTCGCCTATATAGCAAAGGTCAACCCCCGAATAGGGGCACGGCAGGGAAAACAGCTCCTTGCCGAAAAACACCTGAGAGGTCAGCGTATAGCTGTGGGGCTTGGGGCAGGCAAAGCATGGCACTGTAAGCCTTACCTTTTTATCTTTTCCGTAAACTATATCCATTTCTCCGCCGCCGCAGGGGCATTTCAGTCTGAGCATGTCCGCCGACAGCGAGAACACACCCGTTATTCCGGTTACCCAACTGCCGCACTCCGGGCATCTGAAGGATACCGTTGTCTCCTTGTTGTCTATTACCATGCTCAATCTCCTTTACCCGACGGAATTAATTTATCACTTTAACCGGTATATTATACGTATGCGCCGAAAAGCGCACATTTCAGCGTGTCAAAGTGCCCTGTTTTAGCAGAGCACATTGAGGTGAGGCCCCCTTGTGTAAAGGGGGGCTTTTTCGACAGTCCGCTATGCGCCGAAAAGCGCACATCTTTAATCAGTATATCATCTTTTTCTCCGTTTGGCAAGGCTTCGGCATATTTTTGCGTTTTTTTAACATTTTTTGTATTACTGCGGATTTACAGGCTCAACGGCTCTCAAAATTCTCCCCGACAGGACACGTCAAAGCTCAGATAGGTATTTACAAAGGTGAAAATGTATGGTAGAATGAACCTATCTTTGTAAAGGAACGGTCACGGACATGACATTAAGAGAAAAAATCGAAAAACTGCTCTCGGAAATAGAGGAGCTGAATACATCCCCTGCCGACGACAAAAGGCTGCCGCAGAACACGTTCTATCTTAACGAGAACGACATTCTGTGCTGTGAGAGAGAGGTGGGCGAATCCCGCTATCCTTACGATGCGGACGGACTGGTTGTGTGGGCGCACTCCTCGGGCTATATTGACGCCTGCGAGTCTACCTTTTCCATATTCAAAACCGCCCACTATGCGGAGGACCCCTCTTTAGGCTTTTTCGCCGGTATTCCCCTTGACAACGGAGAATTTTACCCTGTTTCCGTTTTGGGCTCAAGCCGTCAGCTTTTTGAGCCGCTACCGGTTCGCCGCTATGTGGTTTACTCCTTCAGATGCGCTTACTACATTGCGGACACGGACAACGTAACCTTTGCGGTACGGCTGCACGTCAGCGCCGACAAGCATATTCACTTTGCGTTTACTGCCATTAACAAGACGGGAGAAACCGTTCCGTTTTATCTGGCGTCCTCTGTTGAGGCTATTCTCCGTTTTCAGGAAACGGAGGATTTCTGGTGCAGAATGAGCAAGTACGGCAAGCGTTATCCCGACGGCAGCGCCATGCTGAGAAGCGATGCCGATCATTGTCTCGTTATTAACAAAGCCGCCTTCGGCGGAGAAATTTGCGGCGAATACTGCACTATGGGAAAATCCGATTTTCTGGGTCCTCGCGGCAGACAGCTTACAAATGCCGAGGCTCTGAGAAGCGGTGTGCTGAAAAAGCAGGTGAAATCCGCAAACACCACCGACATTCCCATGGCGGCGGAGATTATCCACTATGAGCTTCCCGCCGGCGAGATGCTTCGCCGTGAATATGACCTTTCATATTACCACTCCTTTGCCGAGGCAGAAAAGGCTGTGGGCGCGCCCATTGACGTTGAAGAAATCGATAATGCGCTTATCTGCGCCGAGAAAGCGGAGATAAGCCGTTTTGAAACCGTGAAGGTGTCCTTTTCCGACTGGTCGGGCAATGTCAATGCGAAGGTGCTGAACAAGTTTATCCGCAATGTGCAAAAGCAGGTTTCCTTCTGCGCTCTGGGCAAGAACTATGCGGGTCCCCACATCGGCATCCGCGACGTTATGCAGCAGCTTGAGTCCTCTCTCATATGGCAGCCGAAAGAGAGCCGTGAAAAAATTATCACCGCCCTCAATTTCATTATGGAAAACGGCAGACCGCCCCGTCAGTTCTCACTTCCCGCAACCCCTGACATGATTCCCGATATGGATCTGAGAATGTATATCGACCAGGGCGTTTGGATTATTTCCACCGTACATACTTACCTTTCCTACACCGGAGACTGGTCAATTCTTTCGGAGGAATGCTCCTATTACGTGCCCTCCGAGGACAATACATATATTGTGAGAAAGAGCGAAATCCGTGACACGGTGCTTGACCACCTGCTGAAAATCATGGATTATCTTGCGTCAAATCTTGACGGGGAAACCGGCTGTCTTCACGCCCTCTACGGCGACTGGAACGACGCTATTGACGGGCTGGGCAAGACCAAAGACCCCGGAAAAGCCTACGGCACGGGCGTTACGGTTATGGCGTCCCTTCAGTTCTACCGCAACTGCTTTGAAATGGCGGACATTCTCACTCATTTGGGGACGCATCTTGACAAGCTCCCTCTTTACGAGAAGTATAGAAACGGCATTGAATCGGGACTTATGAAATACGGCATTGATAAAAACAATAAGGGCGAGCGCCGCATTATCCACGGCTGGGGCGACAAAATGTCGTACCGTCTCGGCTCTTACAACGACCCGGACGGAAAAGCACGCCGCAGTACCACCTCAAACTCGTTCTGGGTGCTTTCGGGCATGATTGAACGTGACGTGAGCTTGAAAGAGTCCATTTTAGACAACTTCAATGCGGTGAAATCAAAATACGGTCTTATGACCTTTGACGAGCCCTTTACCCCCGACATGAGAGACGTTGCGGGGCGTATTAGCGGCATTACCCCCGGCACTTACGAGAATGCCGCCGCATATGTTCATGCAAGCATGTTTGCCATAATGGCGCTGTTCTCTTTGGGGGAGAGCGAATTTGCATGGGAGGAGCTTGAGAGATCCACAGTTATTTCCCACGAAAACTGCACCATGACCCCCTTTGCAATGCCAAACTCCTACTGCCGCACCGATGTTTACGAGATAGACGGCGACTCCATGGGCGACTGGTACACGGGAAGCGGAACGGTGCTTATAAAGGCGCTTATAAAGTACGGCTTCGGCATTTCGCCCGACCTTGACGGGCTGACCGTGCAGACACCTGCCGTAATGCCCTGCAAGGAGGCAAAGCTCTCAATTGTTATAAAGGGACATCCCGTAACCGTTATTTACAAAAATTCCGGTAAGGGAAAGCGGAGCTTTACCGTTGACGGCACGCCTGCGGACGGCAAATACTGCTCTCTTATGAAAACGGAGAAGCTGTTTATTGAAAATGAAAAAATCCACGACGGAATGATTATTTCCGTGGAGGATTAGTATAAGCCGCTAGCGGCTAACCGCTGAACGGGTAATGCCGCCGGAAATTCCGGCGGCATTACCCGTTTTTTATTACGCTCCTGCTACGGTGCGTTTCAGCAGGTTCATATCTGCGGCGGTGACTTTACCGTCGCCGTTTACGTCGGCGGACAGAGTTTCCTCGTATGCGCCGGTAATTACTTTCTTCAAAAGGTTTACGTCCTTTGCGGTGATTTTGCTGTCTCCGTCAAGGTCTCCCGTTACATATTTTTCCGTAGCATCAAACACGGCGTTATAGGTTACGTCTGCCGTAACTGTGCCGGGAGCCGTGTCCCAGCCTGCAAACTCGTACGTATAATTCCCGTCCTCGGCTTTCTCCGGAATTCCGTATGTATCTGCGTCATATACGGCTACACTTCCCTCCTCCAGCACTTCCTCATAGATTACCGAATCCCCGTTTTTCCACGTTACCGTATATTCGGGGGCTTTTTCGGATATTGCGGAAATCAGCACGGCGTTTATTACCGCTCTTTCATCGCCTATTGTGCTTTCCGTTGCGTTGTCGCTGGGGCGGTTTTTCAGTTCATAGCCGTTTTCCGCAAGCTCTACCAGGGTGGTGGAGCCGCCGCCGTCAAGCAGGAACATGGTATCTATTCCCAAGTCCTTGCCCAATTCATCAAACAGTGTTCTGTTTATACCCATGCTGTACCATGACTGTCTGCCGTCGTTGACGATTATTACCACCTTGCCGTCCGGCTTAAATCCGATAAGCGTCATGGGGTCTGCTCTGTTTGCTCCCGGGTTTACGTCCTCGCCGTCACGGAGCACTACGCAATGTCCGCCCACCGCTTCCGTTACGTTCTGCCACTTTTCCGTATTTCCGTAAGAATCGGAAAGCGTTACGTCAAGTGTGATTTCATCGCCTATGGCGTAGGAGCTTATCTTTGAAATATATGATTCGCCGCGGGCGGTGACAATAAGTCTGTTAGGCTGCATTGACGGTCTTTCGTCTCCGGGATTACTGATTGCCGTTACCGTGCCCGTAACAGTTGAGTTTTGGGTCAGGGTATAGTCGTAATCGCAGTCGATAACTACCTCGTATGCGTCGTCAAGGCAATAGTTTGAGGTAGGTCCTTTATCGGAATAGATAACCACCGCATTATTGGCGGGAAGTCTGTTAAGTCCGTTGGCATAGAAGCCCTTTGTGCCTGAAGTTACGTCCGTCAAAAACAGCTTTACACGGAGGTTTCCTATAAGGGGCTCCCCGTCAGGTGTGATTCCGAAGGACTCCGCCACCTCCTCATAGGGGGTTTCCTGCTGCATATTCTGGCTTGAAATTATTTCGCCGTCGCATATATTGGTCCCTCTCGGCACGCACAGCTCTGCCTTTACCACGGCGTCGCTGTATCCGCCGCAAACGGTTCCCGATCCCTCTACTCTGGAATGATACTGTGCCATCATCCAAAGGTCTCCGTTTACTGCGGCGACAACCGTTTTATTCTCCGTATTGGTTTCATTGAAATCGTCAACAATATGGGAAACGGTTTTCTTTGAGCCCACTTCCCCTGCCATTACCACGTCAAAGGCAAGGTCCTCCTGACGGGGGTCAAACTCAAGCACACGCAGGTTCTGAGGTCCGTTCCCGCTGTAAGTATATCCGGACTGAAGATAATAATCCGTTGCGGTAACGCCGGGATATATTTCCTCCGTTGCCGTGGAGACCTGACCGTCCAGCGTCACCTCTGCCGCCGTGACTGTTACGGCAAGCAATACTGCCGCCGCAAAAATGCTTATGAGCTTTACTGCGGTTTTTTTCATCATACCTTTATTTCCTCCGTATATATTCTATTCTACTGACTTTAGCGCTTCCACCATATCTATTTTCCTGATTTTCGACTTCATGAGAAGGAACACCGCAAAGGTTATTGCTACGGTAATAAGTGTTGAATAAATATATGATGCAGGCTGAATTACTCTTGAAAATACCACCATATCAACCTCCACCATATTTATTATAAGCCGGCAAAGCATATATCCGCATATATTTCCGAAAACAATGCCGATTACCGTCATTATTATATTCTCACGGAACACGTACATATCGGTTTCTTCCCGTTTGAAGCCCAGCACCTTCATCGTTGCTATCTCCCGCACCCGTTCCGATATATTAATATTGGTCAGGTTATACAGCACCACAACGGCGAGCGCCGAAGCGGCTACGATAAGGACTGCGATTACAAGATACAGGCTTTTGAAATTTTCGTCCATGGTCTGACAGATATACGAAATTTTCGTGGCTGTCAGGAAATTGGAATTCCGTAAAAGGATTTCTTCCGAATCCACCTCACCGTCAAGTGTTGATGCGAAAAGCGAGTTGAAGGTAAGCTCATCGCCGAAGAGCTCCTTATAGGTGTCAGGCGTTATATATATGTAGTGATAGACATAGTTCTCAACGATGCCGGATACCTTTACCGAATAATCCGTATTGTCATAAGTGAAAGTAACACGGTCTCCCACATCTATACTGAGCGTTTTTGCCATCTTTCCGGTAATGACCGCTTCACCGTCCGAAAGTTTCACCGTCTCTCCGGTATCCGCATCAATCAGATGCTGTAATGCTTCAAAATCCGTTATGTTCTGCGGTACAAACAAATAAGAGTGCGACATGGGTTCGTCGGGAACGCTTTCGGACTTTGCAGTAATGTCGAGCTGTTTTGCAAAAAGAAGTCTGTCAATACTTTGGTCATTCGCCGTCATTTCTCTCTTACATTCTTCTGCCTGTGCTTCGCTGTACGGCTCGTACAAGGATATGATTACATCGTAATCGGAAATTTTCTCATACTGAAGGTTGACGATGGGGTCGATTGCGTTTTTCAGTCCGAAGCCGGACACAATAAGAGCCATGCACCCGGTAATACCTACAACAGTCATCAGGAATCTTACCTTATATCTGAACAGGTTTCTCAGAGTAATCTTGAAGGAGAAATTGAAGCTGTTCCATATAAAAGGAATTCTTTCAAGGAGTATCTTTTTCCCCGCCTTGGGCGCACGGGGGCGCATAAGCTGTGCCGCCGCCGTTTTGACCTCCTTATGACAGCACAGGAATGCCACGAATGCGGTGCATCCGATACCTGCAAGGAGTGATATTCCCAGCATGTGCCACGGGACAACTATCTTTACCTTGCCAAAGTCATACATCATTTCGTATGCTTTCATGATAATTCCGGGAAAGAGCTGAACGCATATGAGCTGTCCTGTAACGCCGCCTGCAAGTCCTGCGGCAAGCGCATACTTGAGATATTTGGACAGAATATGTATTTTTGAATAGCCAAGCGCCTTATATGCGCCCATCTGGGACCTCTGCTCCTCCACCATTCGTGTCATGGTGGTTACGCACACAAGGGCGGCTACTATGAGGAAGAATGCGGGAAACAGGCCGGATATTGCGTCTATTCTGTCTGCGTCCTGCCCGAGGCCGGAATAGTTCCACACTACGTCGTTACGGTTGAAAATGTACCACTTTCCGTCGTCCAGTTCAACAAATGCGGATTTTGCATTCTGAATCTGTGCGGCGCCTTCGGCAAGCTTTAATTCTGCGTCTTTTTTCGCATTCTCGTACTGTTCAAGCCCTTCGTCGTACTCTTTTTTCCCGTCGTCATACTTTTTCTGTGCGTCCTCAAGCTCTTTTTTTGAAACGTCGAACTTCTCCGAAGCCGCTGTTTTACTGCTTTCGATTTTCTTTTCTCCGTCGGATATTTGCCCCTCACCGTCCGCAATCTGCTTCTTTGCGTCAGCCAACCGAGCCTGCGCCGCCGCAAGCTTTTCCTGTCCCTCCTTATATTCGGCTTCTCCCTTATTAAGCTGTGTCAGGGAGCTTTGGAGAGTTTGCTTTGCGGACTCCAGCCGGACTTTGGCGTCCGCCAGTTTTTCGGTGCTTTCGGCATACTCTTTATTATACTTTGCAAGCCCTTCATCGTACTGCTTTTTGCCGCTTATGTACTCCGCCTCGCCGTCCTCAAGCTGTTTTTTTGCTTCGTCCAGCGCACTTTTTGCCTGAGCGAGCTCTTCCTCGCCTCGGTCTATCTGCTCTTTTGCCTCCGCAAGCTTTATTTCATACACACTTATTACACCGGCAACTGCAAGCTTTTTTGAAAGCTGTGCCAATGCTGTGGGACGGTTAAGGATAATCCACAGTTCGTCAGTTACATTTGCCCTGAGAATTTCATTACAGGTACTGCCGCTGTCGTTCCATGTTCCCGCAGTATACTCCGCCTTCATTTCATCAAGAGTATTCAGGTTTTCGCTGTATTCGTCTTTGCCTGCATTCAGCGTTTCTTCCGATTCCTTATACTTTTCCTCGCCGCTGTAATACTCCGCCCAGCCGGCGTCAAGAGCCGTTCTTGCCTTATCAAGCTCCGCCTTTGCGCTGTCAAGCTGATTTTTCGCGTTTGCAAGCTGTGCGATACCGTCGTTATAGGCATTAAGCCCTGCGTTATAATCCTCTAAGCCCTTATTATATTCCGCCCTGCCCTTATCAAGCTTTTCCCGGGCGGCTTTCAGCTCCGCCTCAGCTTCGTTATACTCCTTTTCGGAGGCGGCAAGCTGTCTCTTATAATCGGCGATCAGATTTTTCTGCGCACGGAGCTGAGCTTCGGCTTCGCTTATCTGTTCTATGTATTCGTCGTAGCCCGCATTATACTTATCCCAGCCGTCGGTAAGCTTACGGAGGGCGTCGGAAAGCTGATTTTTTGCATCGTCAAGCTGATTTTTTGTTTCGTCCAGCTTTTCGTATGCGTCGTCCTTCTGCTTATTGAACTCCTCCTCGGAATCGCTGATTTGCTTTTCCGCCTCTTCCTTAAAGGCTTTGATTGACTCTGCTCCTATGGGGGCAAGCTTTTCGGAAACCTCGCTGACCATACTTTCGTATTCGTCGGAATAAATCTTTACCTCGGAACGGTCAATATCCAAGGTAACATATATTTCCGTAAAGCGTGCGTACAGGAACTCCTCCTCGGGAATTACCATATATGCGTATACATTTCCGTCTCCCACGGAGGTTGTCCCGTAGTTATGTGAGAAGTACATGGGGGAATCTATTATACCCACCACCGTGTACTCCATATCGCAGAGTACCTCGGATATGTTAGTTTTTCCCGCCGTGGCATCCAGCGTGAGAACATCTCCTACTTTATATTCGTAACCGTTGAGGCTTTTTGCGCATATTGCGCACTCGCCTCTGTTTTCGGGATATTCGCCCTCAATCAGCTCCGGACGGTTTATGGGATTTTTGTCGCTGTAACCCGTAGTTTTGATGCACACAAAATTTTTTTCGCCGGAGAGCTTTGCCAGAACATCGACGGAATAGGAAGCATACGCTTCCTTTACTCCCTCCGTATCCTTTACTTTATCTAAGTCCTCTGCGGAAAAGCCTATGGTGGAGAGAAGCTCTATATCCATCATATTCCCTTTATCGAAGCTCTCCTGCGCCGACGCTTTCATTGTGGGAGCCGCCGCTTTCATTCCGGAGAAAAAGCCCACTCCAAGGCAGATTATAACCGTAATGGAAAGAAACCTGCTGAAGGATTTGCGGAATTCCCTTGCCGTATCCTTTGATAATGATTTCAGCTTCATCTGTTACCACTCAATTTCCGACACGTCCATGGGATTTTCATTGACTGTATTCTCTGTTACCCTGCCGTTTTTCATTCTGATTACCCTGTCTGCCATAGGGGTTATAGCCGCATTATGCGTAATAAGCACTACGGTCATTCCCTCTTTTTTACAGGTTTCCTGAAGAAGGGCAAGTATTTTTTTGCCCGTTATATAATCAAGCGCGCCGGTAGGCTCATCGCAAAGCATAAGCTTCGGGGACTTGGAAAGCGCTCTTGCTATCGCAACTCTCTGCTGTTCTCCGCCGGAGAGCTGAGACGGGAAATTTGCCGCTCTGTCCCGAAGCCCCACCTTTTCAAGAATCCCGTCTGCATTGACCCCTGAATTTGCAATTTGCGACGCAAGCTCTACGTTTTCCTTTGCGGTAAGGTTTGGAATCAGGTTATAGAACTGGAACACAAAGCCTATATCGTTTCTGCGGTACAAGGTCATTTCCTTTTCGTTATATTTGCTGATTTCCTTGCCGTCAACAACTATTCTGCCTTCGTCGCAGGTATCGATTCCGCCGAGAATATTCAGCACCGTGGTTTTTCCCGCACCGGAGGCGCCCACCACCACGGCGAACTCGCCTTCTTCCACGTTAAAGGTGACCCCGTCGGCGGCGGTGATTGAAACCTCGCCCACACGGTAGCGTTTATATACGTTTTCAAATTCAATGTATGAATCCATAACAGCACTCCTTCAACATCCGTCTGACCCTTTTGCACAGCTTTCCGCCCTGAAGGTCTTTTCACCCGTCAGGAGTCTGCGGCAATGCAAAAAAGCCAAAAATGCGGTGACTGTCCGCCGTTTGCGGACAGTCATCGCTTCTTTTTTATGTTTCAAAATAGCTTTTACAGAACCGTTGCGCTTCTTGCGGCGGCGGTGGCATGGACTGCGTATTTCTTTACGTTCAGCACCGTTTCCCCGTCCACCTGCAATGCGGTGGGTCGGTCGAACTCCACCTCGATTTCGTGACCGCTGAGTATTGAAACCATTTCCTTATGGCGTATATGCTTTCCCTTGAAAATAGACGGGAATATCATTAAGGTTTTCAGCTTGGTGCCGCCGTACATAGGCGACACCGTTACGGTCTTTTCGGAATTCAGTCTGTCCTGGGTGGGGGTTGCCATCATGCCCCCTCCGTAGTATCTGCCGTTCATGGTGGGGGCAAGCCACACCTTTTTATAATTATGAACCTTTCCGTCTACGGTAATCTTTGCGTTTCTTCTCTTATATCCGAACAACAGCCCTTTAAGAGCTATGGCGGTATAGTTGATTGCTTTACTTCCCGCCGCTCTCAGCTTGTCGCCCTCCTCACAGCAATAGCCGTCTATCCCGTAGCCTATGCCGTTGATGAACTTATACTTTTTTCCGTTGATTTCCGCAACGGGCAGATTTTTTATATAATCGTTTACGAGAACCGGCTTTTCGGGGTCCGCTTGAATATCGTTCAT
Organism: Clostridia bacterium; assembly: GCA_029010655.1. Taxonomy (GTDB): domain Bacteria; phylum Bacillota; class Clostridia; order Oscillospirales; family CAG-272; genus Avispirillum. Next base: position 10,901 of record JAQXKW010000241.1, read on the forward strand.
AAAATCGTTGCCCGTGCCGCAGGCAAAATAATACACATCGTTTGTATATTCAATTCCGAGAGTATCGTTTATGTAGCGGCTGAGAGTGCCGTCGCCCCCTGCTATGACAATGCTGTCGCCCTCGGACAGCTTACCGATAAAATCCGCATAGTCGGAAATTTTTGTTATATCATAATACTCAAGGTCATTTCCCGAAAGCACTTTTTTGAGGTTTTCAGCCCTCGCCGCCCCTCTGCCGTTTGCCGCCTTGGGATTTACAAGGATATGGTATTTCGCCATCAAGTTTCCCTCCGTGGAAAGTCTCATACAAAACAGATTATACGACATTTTTGTTGATTTGTCAACAAGAAAACTTAAACTCCGTAGTGTAGTCGTATACGTCGCCTGCCTCAAGCGTGGTATCCGTAAACTGCGGATTGTTTACCGCGTCGGGCATTTTCTGAGTTTCAAAGCACACGGCACAGCGGTTCTGCTGTTTTACACCGCCCTTGAACGCAGGGTCGTCGGGATTCATCATATTTGAAGTATAAATTCCCACGCAGGGCTGGTCTGTATAAACGCTCATTTTTATGCCTGACACAGGTGCTTCAAGGGTACAGCGCAGCTTAATTTTCCCGTCGTAGTCATTGAAAATAAAGTTATTGTCGTAGCCGCCGTTCTGCTTTTTCATATCGGGATCGCTGTCGAAATCACGCCCGACGGCTTTTGGAGTGGTAAAGTCGTATGCGCCGCCCAGAACGCTTATTATTTTGCCCGTGGGGATAATATCGAAGTCCTGCTCGTTCATTGTATCTGCGTCAACCCACATAATCTGGTCGGCAACGGAAGCTGTTTCGTACCCTTCAAGATTAAAATATGAGTGGTTTGTCAGATTTATGATTGTCTTTCTGTCGGAGTAAGCCTCGTAGTGAACGGACAGTCCGCCCTCTGCGGTGAGCTTATATGTAACGGTAACCACCAATGTTCCGGGGTAGTTTTCCTCCATATCGGGGCTGACGTATGTAAGGATAAACTGAGGCTCCTCGCCGTCAACTGCTCTCGCACCCCAGACTCTTTTATTAAAGCCTATCTTTCCGCCGTGCGCCGTAAAGGTGCCGCAATTGGGATAAAGCTCGTATTTTACACCGTCAAGGGTAAATTCGGAGCGGCTTATTCTGTTTGTTATTCTTCCGATAATCGCACCCTGATAGCCGCCGGAGGTAAGATAGCCTTCAAGGGTATCAAAGCCGCAGACTACGTCTCTTTCCCGTCCGTCCTTGCCCTTTACCCACAAATTAAGGATTGTTCCGCCGAAATTGGTAATTCTCGCCCTGACATTGGAGTTGTTTTCAAGGGTATATGCGAAAACCTCGCTTCCGCAGGGGGAGTGTCCGAATGGTTCTTTTACTATCATACTGTTATCCTTTCAAAATCTCAAAAGTATTGTGCCGTATAAATTTACAAGAAAACGTGGGAAAATCCCACGTTTCCATAGCTTTATGCAAGGGTCAGTCTGTATAGCCGTCGGGGTTCATTTCCTGCCAGCGCGCCAAGTCCTCGCACATTTCCTCAATTCCCCTTTCAGCCTTCCAGCCCAGCACCTTCAGCGCCTTTTCGGGGTTTGCATAGCACTCCGCAATATCGCCGGGGCGGCGGGGTCCTATCTTATACTTTACGGTTTTTCCGCTTGCTTTTTCGTATGCTTTTACTATTTCAAGCACGGAATAGCCGTTGCCGGTTCCTACGTTAAAGTAGTCAATGCCCTTGTGTGAGTCTGTCCAGTCAAGGGCTTTCAGGTGCGCCAGCGCAAGATCCACTACGTGAATATAGTCACGCACACCCGTTCCGTCGGGCGTATCGTAGTCGTTGCCGTGAACGGTCAGGCACTCCAGCTTTCCTGCGCCAACCTTTGAAACATAGGGGAGTAAGTTATTGGGAATACCCTGGGGGTCCTCTCCCATAAGTCCCGATTTATGCGCGCCGATAGGATTGAAATAACGGAGAATTGCCACGGAAAAATCAGGCTCCGCCACGCACAGATCCGCAAGGATACGCTCTATCATGAGCTTTGTTTCGCCGTAGGGGTTTGTGGTGGAAAGGGGGAAATCCTCTGTTATTGGCACGGATTTGGGAAGACCGTACACGGTGGCGGAGGAGGAGAACACTATCTTCTTTACGCCGTAATCTCTCATAATGCGGCAAAGATTAAGAGTGCCCGTCAGGTTATTATGATAATACTCCAGCGGCTTTTCCACCGATTCGCCCACTGCCTTCAGCCCTGCGAAATGGATAACGGAATCGATTTTGTTCTCACGGAAAACCTGCTCCGTTGCACCGTAATCCAGAAGGTCTGCCTTATAGAATTTGGGGCGCTTGCCCGTGATTTTTTCAATTCTGTCAAGCACGCATTCCTTGCTGTTTGAAAGATTATCCAAGATAACGACGTCGGCACCGATGCCGAGAAGCTCAACAACTGTATGAGAACCGATAAAGCCCGTTCCGCCGGTTATTAAAATTGACATGATTTTCTCCTATGCTTATTTGATAAAATTATTTCCAAAGTCCCTTGGGATATACGCCGTTTTCAATCATTTCGCCCAGCTTTGCAACCACGCCGGGTTTATCGTCCGCATAGGTTACGCCGTACCACTTTGCGGTAGTTGCGATAACCTCAACGGTGCATTTGCCCTCGTTTTTAAGCTCGCCCACCACATTGGGAAGGAAGCATTCGCTTTTCAGCGGCTCTCTGTGGGGGTCATTGATAAACGCCTTAAAGCGCTCCTTTGCGCCCGCAAACACGGAGGGGGTGAAGCACCAGAAGTTCATGGAAACGACGGTTTCGGGAGGGGCTACCACCTTATTGCCGTTTTCGTCCTCAAACTCTCCGCCGCCTGCTACCTTATATATTTTGGTTCTCTCAACGATCTCTTTTAGATAGCCGTTTTCCGTAACGCATACACCTCTTGCAACGCTTCCGTTGTCGGTAAGGGTATTGCCCATATGGTAGCCTATCATGGCGTACTTGCCCTCGGCGTCTTCGGCACGCTTCAAGAATTCAGCCGCCTTCATGTATGCGTCTCTGCCGTAGAAATCGTCGGAATTGATAACTGCAAAGGAATCGTTGCCCACAACCTTTTCGGCGCAGAGAATTGCCTGCGTTGTTCCCCAGGGCTTAACTCTATCCGCCGGGATTTTGTCTGCGGGGACAAGATAATCCATGGTCTGGAAAGCATACTCAACCTTGATTTTTCCCTCAAGGCGCTTTCCGATGGTTTCATGGAAATCGGTTAAATTCTGCTCTTTGATTATAAAGACCACTCTGTCAAAGCCGGCCTTTATAGCATCGTAGACGGAAAAGTCTATGATGAACTCGCCGTCCTCGGTAAAGGGGTCTATCTGCTTTAAGCCCCCGTAACGGGAGCCCATGCCTGCTGCAAGTACAAGTAATGTCATTTTATTTCTCCTCTGAATTATTCTTTCACTTATTTTATTACATATTATCCCCGATTTCAAACTTATTTGCTTATATTTACAATTTATTCACAATTTTATGATATGTACTCTTGACATTGCCCTCGGAGGTGTATATAATATGACTGTCTCATTTGAGACAGTCGGAGGAAGTATGACGCTTTTTGAAACCGTATCCTCGCTTTTTCTGTTTGAAAACACGGATTTTTCCGCCCTTGACCGACGGTTCGGGATTATGGATTCCGTTACCGTCAGAAAATATTCGGACGGAGAAATCTTTTTTTCCTGCGGCTCGGAGGGCTTTCCCGTAATTCTTTCCGGCTCTGCGGTAATCGTTTCCGGCAGAGGGGAAAAGGGCACGGTGCTTCGCAGTCTCGTTTCGGGAGACGCGTTCGGCGCCGCCTCTCTCTTTTCGGAGGAGGGGGAGCACAGAACGGTTGTCCGCGCAAAGGGCGACTGCTCCGTGGCTATAGTGCCGGTTGAGACTATTAAGACCATACTTGAAAACGAGCCTGTTTGCAGTATGAACTACATACGCTTTCTCTCAGGCAGAATTTCCTTTCTGAACAGAAAGATTGCCGCCTTTACCGCAGGGTCTGCGGAGGCAAAGCTGGCGGTATATCTTTTAAGTCTGCCGAGCGACAGCGGCGTGTGCCGTATTCCCTGCCCCATTTCAGCCCTATCCTCAACCCTAAGGATAGGCAGGGCTTCTCTTTACAGGGCTTTTGACGATTTTGCCCGACAGGGTATAATCGAAAAAGACGGAAGAATCGTTAGGCTTATCCGTCCCGAAGAATTGAAAATCTTTATTAAATGAGGTATAAATTATGAAAAAACTCCTTTCCCTGCTTCTTGCAATTCTGCTGTGCGCCGCCGTATTTACGGCGTGCTCCGGCAATGACAACGGTGCTGACACCACCGAAGCCGAAAGCACCACCGAAGCTGAAAGCACAACGGAAGAAACACCTGTTTTGTCGGCTGACCCCGTCCGTGTTATGACCCTGAAGGGTCCCACCGGCATGGGCATGGCAAAGCTTATGTCCGACAGCGCAGCCGACGGCACCGCACTAAACTACGAATTTACCGTTGCGGGCGCGCCCGACGAGTTTGTGGGCGACATTATTCAGGGCAATTTTGAGCTTGCCGCAGTTCCCACAAACCTTGCCGCAACCCTTTATGCAAAAACCGAGGGGGCGGTATCCGTTGTTGCCGTCAACACTCTGGGCGTTCTTTACGTGCTTGAAAACGGCTCTTCCGTCAATTCAATTGAAGATCTTCAGGGAAAGACGGTTTACTCCTCCGGTAAAGGTGCCGTTCCCGAATATGCGCTGAACTATATTTTAGAAGCCTTCGGCGTTGAATGCGAGGTTATTTACGAGTCGGAGCACGACGTGGTGGTTTCCGACCTTATAAGCGGAAAAGCCCATATTGCAATCCTCCCCGAGCCCAAGGTTACTGCGGCTCTGAAAAACAAGGAGGCTCCCGAGGGGCTCAGAATCGCTCTTGACCTTAACACCCTGTGGGAACAAGCCTGCGAGAAAAAGGGCGACAGCGGAGTTCTTTACATGGGCTGTATTATCGTCAACAACGCATGGGCAGAGTCACACCCTGCCGAGCTGAAGGCTTTCCTCAGCGAGTATGCGGACAGCGTTGACTTTATTAACACCGACGAAACGGCACCCAAGCTTATAGTTGAGGCGGGGATTATTCCTGCGGAGCCCATAGCTAAGGCGGCTCTGCCCAACTCCAACATCGTCTGCATTACGGGCGAGGAAATGAACGAGGGACTTCGTGGCTTCCTTCAGGTTCTGCACGGCTACAATCCCGCATCAGTTGGCGGAGCTCTCCCTGCGGACGGCTTCTATTACACGGCGGACTGACAAAATATTCTCATGACGAAAAAGCTGTTAAAATTTATTACCGTTGCCCTGTTTTGGCTTGCGGTATGGCATATTTTATCGCTTATTGCGGGGAAGGAAGTTTTGCTTCCTTCCCCCATTGTCACCTTTAAGACGCTTTTCTCTCTTATGGGAACAGGGTCTTTTTGGGTGTTCTGCGGAGCATCTGTTCTGCGGATTATTATAGGTCTTGCTTCAGGCATTGCCGCAGGGGTCATTCTTGCGGTTTTAAGCTGTAAAAGCTCGCTTTTTCAAAGCCTTGTTTCCCCTTTGCTGTCCGTAATCCGTGCCACGCCGGTAGCTTCCTTTATTATTCTTGCCCTTGTGTGGATAGGAAAAGGAAACGTGCCGTCCTTTACCGCCTTTCTTATGGTACTGCCCGTTGTATGGAGTGCAGTCTCTGTGGGAATAGAGAGTATTGACCGGGGGCTTTCGGAAATGGTCTCGGTTTTTCGCTTTTCCTTTGTTAAAAAGCTTTTTCACCTGTATATTCCCTCAGTCCTTCCCTCGTTTTTTGCGGGAGTGGGCACGGGAATGGGGCTTGCTTGGAAGGCGGGCATTGCCGCAGAGGTTATATGCAATCCCCGGTACGGCATAGGCTCGGCGCTTTACGATTCAAAGGTATATCTTAATACGGCGGAGCTTTTCGCATGGACCGCCGCAGTAGTTATAATCAGCATGTCACTTGAAGCGTTACTGAAACATTTTTCAAAGAAATTCACAAGAGGGGGCGGGCTGAAAAATGAAGGTTGAAAAGCTATCAAAGGCTTTTGGGGAAAAGTCGGTGCTGAAAGATCTTTCCTTTGAAGCAGGCGTAGGAATTACGGGGATTTCGGGTCCGTCAGGCATCGGCAAAACCACCCTTTTAAGAATTATTGCGGGGCTTGAAACGGCGGACGGCGGCAGCTTTCTTGACGCCGGAAAAATCAGTTACTGCTTTCAGGAGCCGAGGCTTCTCCCGTGGAGAAGCGCCCTTGAAAACGCATCTCTTGCGGAAAGAAGTCCGGGACTTGCAAAAGAGATACTATGTGTTCTGGGGCTGTCGGACGATTTATCCCTGAAGCCCTCGGAGCTGTCCGGCGGTATGCAAAGGAGAGTTGCCCTGGCAAGGGCGCTTGCCGCCTCTTTTGACACGCTTCTCCTTGACGAGCCTTTTTCGGGGCTTGACCGACAGGCGGCGGAAAACGCCTTTGACGCCGTGAGAAAATATGCGGAGAATAAGTGCGTTTTGCTGGTTTCCCACGACGGCGAAATGCTTGAAAAAGCGGACAGAACAGTATATATTGGGTAAAATGTCGGCGGGCGGAAACAGTAGGGCGCCGTCTTGCTCCCGCCGAAAGCCTCCCTTGTGATGGCTTCACGAAGTGAAACCTCAGGGAGGTGGCACGGCGTATGCCGTGACGGAGGGATTGTTTCCCAACGTCACATGAAATACAATCCCTCCACCACTCCGTGGTCCCCCTCCCTTTACACAAGGGAGGCAAACAAACCGTTCGCATTTTCGCCTACATACAGAACATCAAATCGTTAGTAGAGATTGCCGAGGGTACTTGTACCCCTCGCAAGGCGGCTTCGCCGCCTGCTAGCTGCTAGCTGCTAACCGCTAACCGCTGAAAAAAGAACTGCCGCACGGCAGTTCTTTTTTTGTTTACTCCACCCCTTCCACGGCGTCTGCCGCAGGGGATATATAATCGTTTTCCATTTGCTCAACTTCTCCGCTATCCACAAGAGACGCAAGCTTTCCGTCAAGGGGGATCTGTGCAAGGAGGGGTATTCCGTACTGCTCTGCGGCTTTCTGCGCTTTGCTTTCTCCGAAAATGTTCAGCCGCTTGCCGCAGTCGGGGCAGACTGCATAGGACATATTCTCCACAAGTCCGACAATGGGAATATTCATAAGCTTTGCCATATTGACCGCTTTTTCCACTATCATGGAAACAAGCTCCTGAGGAGTTGTTACGATAATAATTCCGTCAAGGGGCAGAGACTGGAACACCGTCAACGGTACGTCGCCCGTTCCGGGGGGCATATCCACGAACATATAGTCTACGTCCTGCCACACCACGTCTGTCCAGAACTGCTTTACCGCTCCTGCGATTACGGGGCCTCTCCACACTACGGGGCTTGCCTCGTCCTCAAGCAGGAGATTTACGGACATAAGCTGTATGCCCGTTTTTGTATAATGGGGTATCATTACGTCATCAACTGCCTCAACGCCTCTTTTTGCGCCGAAGGCTTTCGGAATGGAGGGTCCCGTTATATCTGCGTCAAGCACCGCAACGGTTTTTCCTCTGCGGTTCATTTCAACCGCCAGCATTGATGTGACAATAGATTTTCCCACGCCGCCTTTTCCGGAGACAACTCCCACCACGTGCTTAACCGAGGCACGGGGATTGAGTTTTTCTTTTTGGATAGCCTCTCCGCCTCTGGAGGGGCAGTCTGCGCCGCAGGAGGAACAGTCATGAGTGCATTCGTTATTTTCAGCCATTATTTACACCTCTTTATAATTATTTGTTTTTTCTTTAACTCCGGCGGCACGGATTACCGCCATTACCGCAACCGTAAGCGTTACGGGGATAAGCATAAAAGCGCACATTAAAAATCCCGGGAAGGGTATTTGTAAAACAGGGGACACAAGGGACAATGCCCCAATAACTGCCGCCGCCGCAAAGGGCAGAACGAACAGCTTTCCGTACAGGGATTTTGAACTGAACAGCCCCCATCTGCCTGCAAATTCCGCCGCTATAAAGGGCATTGCGATTATCAGGGAGACGAACATACACAGCACCATTTGCTGTTCGTTCAGCGTAAATTCCCTGCCCGAAGCGCTGATTACCGCGCGTCCCGCAAAGGGGGCCGCCGCAGACAAGACGGCGCACATAACGCCGTACAGCGTAGGATACAGAACATCGCTTTTATCGTTCGGCAAGGCGCACTCCCGCTTTTTCAGGAACATTTTTCCCGAGGGCACGCTCCCTATTGCTATTGCTGTTATAAAATCAAGAATACAGCCCCAAAGCACCAGATGTACGGCGTTAACCAAGGGCAACGACGCTACGGCGCAAATGAGCATAAGAATAAATCTTGCGCTGTGGGAAACTATGAGATACCTTAGAATATTACGGATATTAAACAGGGCGCCCCGGCATTTTTCAAGCATTCTGAAGGAGGAGAGAAAGCCGCCCGCCTTTGTGTCCGATATGCCGTCCGCTGAAGCTCTCAGCACCTGCGGTATTGAATTTCCCTGCGGGTCGCTTACCGCAAAGGACACATCCGCCCTCTGCATGCTCCACATATCCTCCACGCCGTACCCTACATACGCCGTTTTCAGTCCTTCTTCCCTGCACATATTCGTAAACCGCAGTCTCTCTCTGATTCCCTGAGAGCCTGACGGGGTTCGTATCATTGTAAGTGTTCCCTCGTTTTGGGGAAGCGTATTCGTTTTTGCGCTTTCCTTTTCCGAAAGGTACAAATCTCCTGTTCGGAACACGCCCTCCGACGTACAGAACAGCTTGTCCTCGTCGTTATCGGCAGAAGATGCGTCGGAGAAAATTATTACTCTGCCCCCGTCCTCACGGAAATTATTGACCGCGTCCGCCACTCCCTGCTCCATTCTGTCGGAAACCGCAATAAAGCCCTCAAAGCACAGATTGGAACTAAGCACTGACGCCCGTCTCATGCTGTTATATGGAGATTCCCTAAATCCTATGGCGCACACGGTAACTCCGTGCTTTTTCAGCGCCGCCGCATAGGAGAGAATCTTTTTTCTCGTTTCCGTATCAAGGGGAAAGACACCCTTAGCCGTTTTATATGAACTGCACCGCTCCAGCAGCTTTTCCGCTCTTCCCGACACGGCAAAATAGAATTTATCGCCCATGGCGAGAAGCGAGCAATCGAAGCCCTCCGAATCCTGCGCTCCTGCGGTAACATGACCTGCCACCGTATATTTGGGGTCCTTCGACTTATCTGCG
>JAQXKW010000242.1 GCA_029010655.1 Clostridia bacterium
AAAGCTTAATGAAATGGGAATTGAGCACACCTGCTTCTTTGATGTGGCTCCCGACCCGACCCTTGAGTGCGCTGTGCGCGGTGCGGAGCAGATGAAGGCGTTCAAGCCCGACTGCATTATCGCTCTGGGCGGCGGCTCTGCAATGGACGCAGGCAAGATTATGTGGGTGCTGTACGAGCATCCCGAAGCAGACTTTATGGATATGGCAATGCGCTTCTCCGACATACGCAAGCGTGTTTATACCTTCCCCAAAATGGGCGAAAAGGCATATTTCATCGCCGTACCCACCTCTGCCGGAACCGGCTCCGAGGTAACGCCCTTTGCGGTTATCACCGATGAAAAGACCGGTGTAAAATATCCTCTTGCGGACTATGAGCTTCTGCCCAACATGGCGATTATCGACACCGATTTCCATATGTCTGCTCCCAAGGGACTTACCGCCGCATCGGGTATTGACGCCGTTACCCATGCTCTTGAAGCATATGCTTCCATGCTGGCTACTGACTACACGGACGGTCTTGCGCTGAAGGCTCTCAAAACCATATTCGAATATCTTCCCCGTGCATATGAGAACGGACAGACGGACGTGGAGGCAAGAGAGAAAATGGCTAACGCCGCAACTATGGCAGGTATGGCGTTTGCAAACGCATTCCTGGGGGTGTGCCACTCCATGGCGCATAAGCTGGGAGCGTTCCACCATCTGCCTCACGGCGTGGCAAACGCACTTATGATAGACGAGGTGCTCCGCTTTAACGCCGCCGAGGTTCCCGCAAAAATGGGAACCTTCCCCCAGTACGACCATCCTCATACCCTTGCCCGTTATGCAGAGGTTGCGGACTATCTGGGCTTCGGCGGAAAGACCGACGAAAAGAAGCTTGAAAACCTTATTAAGGGACTTGACGAGCTGAAAGAGAAGGTTGGAATAAAGAAGACTATCAAGGATTACGGCATTGACGAAAAGGACTTCCTTGACCGCCTTGACGAAATGACGGAGCAGGCGTTTGACGACCAGTGCACCGGCGCCAACCCCCGTTACCCGCTTATGAGCGAGATAAAGCAGATGTATCTTAACGCATACTACGGAAAGACCTTTAAGGAAACGGAAAAGCCCGGCAAGAATCAGCTTTGAGAAAATATAACAAGAATTTTTGAGAGGTGGCAATATGAAACTTGATAAAGTTATAGCTGTCAGAAACAAGAAAACCGTCTACCGCGACGGGGACAGATGTATTAAGGTGTTCAACGAGGACTATTCCAAGGCGGACGTGCTGAACGAGGCGCTCAATCAGGCGAGAGTAGAGACTACGGGACTTAATATTCCCAAAATTCTTGAGGTGTCCACATTGGACGGAAAATGGGTAATTGTTTCGGAATATATAGCCGGCAAAACCTTAGCCCAGCTTATGCAGGAAAATCCCGAAAAGACAGACGAATATCTGGAGCTGTTTGTGGACCTTCAGATAGACGTTCAGTCAAAGACCTGTCCCGGGCTTAACAAGCTAAAGGATAAAATGAACAGAAAAATCTCGGAAACTGACCTTGACGCTACCACAAGATATGACCTGCATACCCGTCTTGAGGGCATGCCCAAGCACAACAAGGTTTGCCACGGAGATTTTAACCCGTCCAATATAATAATAACCGACGACGGCAAGCCCTATATTTTAGACTGGGCTCATGCAACACAGGGCAATGCGTCCGCAGACGTGGCAAGAACATATCTTCTGTTCTGCCTTGCGGGGGACACGGAAACCGCTAATAAATATCTGAAGCTGTTCTGCAAAAAGAGTAATACGGCAAAGCAGTACGTTCAGAAGTGGATGCCCATAGTTGCCGCTTCCCAGTCCGTAAAGGGCAACGAGCATGAAAGAGAATTCCTGCTTTCATGGGTTGACGTTGTAGATTACGAATAAGGAATTGCCGAAATGAAAGTAACGGTATGTATAGGTAGCTCCTGCCATATAAAGGGCTCACGCCAGGTAGTGGAACAGCTTCAGCGCCTTGTGGCGGAAAACGGTCTTGACGATAAGGTGGAGCTGGGCGGCACCTTCTGCATGGGTCTGTGCAGACAGGGAATCTGCGTTACGGTGGACGGGGAGGTATTTTCCGTAACCCCCGAAACCGCAGAGACCTTCTTTCAGGAGAAGATTAAGGCAAGGCTGTAAGGAAAAAACGCTGCGAAACGGATTTTTGCAATAATCGGAAGAGAAACATGAGAAAATTCGACACAAAGGTACAACATCTGAAATATAAGGTGCTGCGCGAGGTTGCACGTCAGGCATGGAACGATACTCTCCTGCAGAATATTGTGGATATTCCCAAAACAATAGTCCCGGGCAAAACTCCCACCATGCGATGCTGTGTTTACAAGGAGCGGGCAATACTTGCGGAGCGTGTTAAAATTGCCATGGGCGGCAATAAAGATAACCCAAATGTTATCGAGGTTATCGATATTGCCTGCGACGAGTGCCCTGCGGCAGGCTATGAGGTTACGGATTCCTGCCGCGGGTGCCTTGCCCACCGATGCGAGGACGTTTGCAAAAGAGGAGCAATTTCCTTTGACTATAACCATGTGGCGCACATAGATAAATCCAAGTGCGTGGAGTGCGGACAGTGCGCTAAAGTTTGCCCCTATTCCGCTATCGTCAACCGCAAACGCCCCTGCCAGAAAGCATGTAAGGTAAAGGCGATTTCAATAAACGACGACAATGCGGCGGCTGTTGATAACAGTAAATGTATTCAGTGCGGAGCATGCGTTTATCAGTGCCCCTTCGGCGCCATTACGGATAAGTCGTTTATACTGAACGTAATCGACCTTATCAAAAAAAGCGGGAATAATACGAAATATAAGGTATATGCCTTAGTCGCCCCCTCCGTTTCCAGCCAGTTTACATATGCAAAGCTGGGTCAGGTGGTTTCGGGACTGAAGGAGCTGGGATTTTTCACCGTAATCGAAGCGGCTCTCGGCGCAGATATGGTAGCGCAGGCGGAGTCAAGGGAGCTTTTTGAAAAGGGCTTTTTAACCAGCTCCTGCTGCCCTGCCTTCGTGCAGTATATTAAATCGGCTTTCCCGGACCTTCTGCCGTATGTTTCCCATAATCTTTCGCCTATGGCAACCCTTGCAAAATATATAAAGGAAACGGACGAAAATTCAAAGGTGGTATTTATCGGTCCCTGTACCGCGAAAAAAGCGGAGGTACAGCTTGAAACGGTAAAGCCTTACGTGGACGCCGTTCTGACCTTTGAGGAATTGCAGGCGCTATACGACAGCAGGGATATTGATATTACCGTCCTTTCTGAGGACGTTCTGGAAAACGCCTCCTATTTCGGCAGAATTTTTGCCCGCTCCGGCGGACTTTGCGACGCCGTAGCCCAAGGGCTTAAAGAGCAAAATCTCGATTTTGCGCTGAAAGCCGCCGCCTGCGACGGAATTGAGGAATGCCGGACGGCGCTTCTGAAAAAGAGCAAAAACGTGCTTGACGCCAATTTCATTGAGGGAATGGCGTGCGTGGGCGGCTGTATCGGCGGCGCAGGCTGTCTCACCCACGGGGAGAAAAACAAAAGCGACGTGGATAAATACGGCAGAGAGGCGTTGGAAAAGACTATCGGCGACGCCGTGTCAATTCTTAAATATTAAAACCGTAAACCGAGGGGCTGTTTTAGCGACAGCCCCTTTAGTCTTTCACTTTTTTGCATTTTCCGTGCCTTTCGGCACGGCTTTTTGAAATTTTTTGTTAATTTGAAATTAAGGGGTATTTTCTACTTGACACAAAAATGAAAATGATATACAATTAATAAAGTGTAGTTCGTATTCCGGCAAGCTGCCGGATTTATATAGATTCAACTGAATAATATAAGTCACAGGCAGCCTCCTGCCGAAGTATGAGATTATAAAATGAATTAATCTACTTACAAAAACTAAGAAGGAGGTTTATATGCCCGTTTATTTGAGTGTTATAATTGCAGTTGTCGCACTGGCGGCGGGACTTGCTGTCGGCATTTTCGTGGGTAAGGAATTACGCCGCAAGTTTGCCGAAAAGGAAATCGGTTCCGCAGAGCTTCAGGCAAAAAAGATAATCGCAGACGGTATGAATCAGGCAAAGGCCGACGCCGCCGCCGCAAAAAAAGAAGCGCTTATCGAAGCCAAAGAAGAAATGCTCCGTGCGAAAAACGAGTTTGAACAGGAAATCAAAGAACGCCGCTCAGAGCTTTCCCGTCAGGAACGCCGCGTCCAGACCAAGGAAGAAACCCTTGACCGTAAGACCGACGCTCTGGAGAAAAAGGAAGAGGCTCTGGCAAAAAAGGTTCAGGAAAACGAACAGCTCACCGAGGATCTTCAGAATCAGAAGACCGAGGCGAGAATGGCTCTTCAGAGAATTTCCGGCATGACCGCAGAGCAGGCACGCCAGAAGCTCATTGAAGATATGGTAGAGGAAGTCCGCCATGAGCAGGCTCGCCGCATGGCAGAGCTTGAAGCCGAATTTAAGGACGAGGCAGACGATAAGGCACGCAATATTGTAGCTCTTGCAATTCAGCGCTGTGCCGCAGATCACGTGTCGGAGATTACGGTCTCCACGGTTACTCTCCCCTCTGAGGAAATGAAGGGCCGTATTATCGGCCGTGAGGGACGGAACATCAGAACAATCGAAACTATGACGGGAGTCGATCTTATTATCGACGACACACCGGAGGCGATAACCATTTCGTGCTTCGATCCCATCAGACGTGAGATTGCCCGTATCGCCCTTGAAAAGCTCATTTCCGACGGCAGAATTCATCCTACCCGTATTGAGGAAATGGTGGAGAAGGCAAAGCACGAGGTGGAGGTCTCCATTAAGAAGGCGGGAGACGCCGCAACCTTTGAAACAGGCATTCACGGTCTGAACGGCGAGCTTGTAAAGCTCCTCGGAAGACTGAAATACCGTACAAGCTACGGTCAGAATGTGCTCCGTCATTCCATCGAGGTATCTCTGCTTGCCGGCATTATCGCCGACGAGCTTGGTGTGGACTCCGTTCTTGCAAAGCGTGCGGGACTTCTCCATGATATAGGAAAAGCGCTTACCGCCGAGCAGGAGGGCTCTCATGTTCAGCTTGGCGTTGATACCGCAAGGAAGTATAAGGAAGGAAAAGACGTTATTCACGCAATAGAAGCGCATCACGGCGATGTTGAGCCTCAGACCGTTACCGCCATGATAGTTCAGGCGGCTGACGCAATTTCTGCGGCACGTCCCGGCGCAAGACGTGAAAATCTGGAAAACTATATTAAGAGACTTACAAAGCTTGAGGAAATTGCAAAGAGCTTTGAGGGTGTTGAAAAATCCTTTGCCATTCAGGCAGGCCGTGAGGTTCGTATTATGGTCAAGCCCGAGGTGGTAACGGACGACAGAATGCCCCTTATCGCTCACGATATAGTTAAGAAAATCGAAGAAGAGCTGGAATATCCCGGACAGATAAAGGTAAATATCATCAGGGAGAGCCGCTCCGTCGATTATGCGAAGTAAATAGAAAAGACGGGCACCCGCATTTCGGGTGCCCGTCTTTTCAGCGGTTAGCAGTTAGCGGCTAGCGGATAGTTGTTTTGGATTTAAGTTATGCTTTTTCATTTCAAAGATTAGCTGTAAAACAAGAAATATACAAACACAAAAGCAAAACAATATTAAGAAAGCAGTTACTGCATTTTCAGTTGCTAGCTGCCAGCCGCTAGCCGCCAGCCGCTCAATAACTATCATTATGCTTCATGTAGTCTTTAAGAAAAGCAAAAGTCTCACGCTCTCCTTTTTCCGCAAGCATAACAAGAAGCTTTTCCAGAAAATCGGAGGTTTCGGGGTGTATGGTTCGGTGGCTTCTGCCGTTTTGGAAATACTCAAGAGGGTCTGAGTCACGGTAGCTGTTTCCCTTGTATATTTTGCTTGCGGCTACTCTGTCGCAGAACATTTCCGCAACAAAGCGCAGAGGCATTTTTACGGGGAGCACGGTTTTTGTCTCAAGATTGTAGTCCGTCCAGTATTCAAAATGGTGGCGGTTTCTGCCCTTGTGGTGAAGCCACGCTTCGGAGTAGCCTAAAACCTCACGCTCACGGGCGTTGGGGCTTCTCGTTCCCTGCCAGTACCTTGCCCCGTAGATAAACTCTCTTGGGGAGTATTTGGAAAGGTCGTGAAAAAGTCCCTGCCTGAGAATTCCCGCCTTTGCACAGTGGCGGATAACGGCGTGGCGATGGCGTGTTATGGTTAAAAAGTGCTTTATGGGGTGCATCAGCCTACTCCTAACAACTCAAGAAATTTCAGCATCAGCGGCATGGTGACGCCGAATGCCACGGTGGAAAACGCAAATATTTCCGACGCATAAACGCTGTCCTTGTTATATTTCAGGGCAAAGTTTACGTTTATGACAGCCGAGGGACAGCCTGCGGCGATAACCACGGTGGTCATGGACATGGGGTCTGCCCCCAGCTTTACAAGACCGGCGGCAAGAAGGGCGGTTATTGCCGGAAACAGCAGAAGCCTTAAAGCGGAAATATAAAGTATTCTCGGACGGCTGAACAGCTCCTTCAGGGACGTTCCCGAAAGGGTG
>JAQXKW010000243.1 GCA_029010655.1 Clostridia bacterium
TTTCGGCGTATCAAACCACTCCCCCATGCAGATAGAACTGCTGAAAACTGCGGTAAAACAGCCGCTTTTCATAAACCAGCTGCAATTCTCCCTTACGGAGGCGGGCATGGTAACGTCGGGAATGAACATGAACATGAAAAATGACGAATCCGTAATGCACGACGGGGGAGTTTTGGAATACAGCCGTATTAAGGGCATGACAATTCAGGCGTGGTCGCCCTTCCAGACCGGATTTTTCGGGGGAAGCTTTGTGGACAACGGGGATTTTCCCGAGCTTAACGAAAAACTTTCCGAAATCGGCGAAAAATACGGTCTTTCAAAAACCGGGGTGGCGGCATCATGGATACTGCGTCATCCTGCCCAAATGCAGCTTATTGCGGGAACCATGAACCCCGAACACCTTACCGATATTTGCAAGGCGGCAGACGTTACGCTTACACGCTCGGAATGGTATGAGCTTTACCGTGCCGCAGGGCACTGCCTGCCGTAAGAGCATTCATTTTAACAAATTAATAAATCGCAGGTCACAGCAACAGCGGGTTGCTTGTTTTCTGTATCTGTTCATATTATAATCTTTACGAGGTGGTGATTTATCATGGAAACAAAGGATGTAATACTTGAACTCCGAACAAAAAAAGGACTGTCCCAGGACGAGCTTGCGGAAAAAATTTATGTGACCAGACAGGCGGTTTCCCGTTGGGAAACAGGCGAAACCGTTCCGAATACGGAAACTCTGAAGCTGCTCTCAAAGTTTTTTGATGTTTCAATCAACACGCTTTTAGGCTCCCCACGCAGGCTGATTTGCCAATGCTGCGGTATGCCCCTTGACGATTCCGTCATCAGCAAAGAGCCTGACGGTGCATTCAATGAGGAATACTGTAAGTGGTGCTATACCGACGGAAAATTCACATACAGCAGCATGGAGGAGCTTATCAACTTTTGCGCCGAACATATGGCAAATGAAAACTTTACTTCCGAGCAGGTGAGAGCGCATATGGCTGATATGCTTCCGAAGCTCAATTACTGGAAAAAGTCCGAAATGTAATTTAGTCTGCGTTATTTTGATAAAATCGCTGTGATTATTCCGTTTCCGCCCGGCGCAGTGCCGTTAAAGAACAAGGAAATCGTAGGATACAAACGACCCCCTCTGCCGAAAAGTCGGCAGAGGGGGCGTGGTATGGTATTGACTGTATTCAAGAAAAGGTGTATAATGTAAATACAATCTTATAAATCTGACTGTTTTCAATTAATAATTGAAAATTAATCGACTGATCTTCTGTAATGCTATTATGAGGATCACCCATTGAGGTTCATAGCAATAGGTCGCCCTATGGTCGGTTACATGTTTTTATGAGATTGACTTCATCGTGGGAGGAAAAAGTATCTTTCCGCATAATTATGGGAAAGAACAAAAAACCAACTATGGATCTTAACAGAGAAACAGCTATGCGTCTCTGGAATAAGTCTTTTGGCAAGGAAACAAAGGTGAAAGATTTTACCGGCAGGATGATGGCCAAGGGTGCTTATAATGACCGCAATAGCAAGTACGGTTGGAATGTTGATCACATTCTTCCGCAGAGCAAGGGAGGCACAACAGCCGACCACAACCTAATTTGTTGTCATATTGTTACAAACGATGAAAAGGCAGATAAGTTTCCGTGCTTCACTTCAAACGGCATAGCGTTTGAAATTATCAAGGTGCAAAATCACTATGAAATCCGAACCAAGGTTCACAATCAAAAGAACAAAGATGAAACAGATGAGGTTGACTTTTATGATTCTGCCGCCGGCGTCCGTTTAATCGAGTCATTAAAGAACGCACAAAATAAAAGCAGGTTTGTTGGCACGGTTTTCATCTATTTAAGGGATATTTCTAATAATGCTGTTGTTGATTTTATTGAGAAAATCTTTGATACAGAGAATATTTCTTATGGGAATCGAAACAGTTTGGTTGGTTTATACGGAAATTATTTCAGAATTACCGTAACCGATTATGATATGCCCGCCAAATCTGATACGTCTGAATTGCTTGATAAGTGTGTTCTTTTGAACACTTATTTGTCTTCCTATTTCCTCGAATGTAACTATATCAACGGATTTGATATATATTATCG
>JAQXKW010000244.1 GCA_029010655.1 Clostridia bacterium
AATGAAAATAAATATATTATCCCCGGTCTGGGCGACGCCGGAGACAGACTTTTCGGAACTAAATAATTGACGGGGGCTGAAAAGCCCCCTTATAATTTATATGATAACACTGAAGCTGAATAAAAACGACGGCGGACAGAGGCTTGACAAGTTTTTAACAAAGGCTTTGCACGGTATTCCGGCGCCGCTTATGTATAAGTATATACGCAAAAAGCGCATCAAGGTCAACGGAAAAAGGGCAAAGGAAAATCAAATTCTTGCCGAGGGGGATATAGTTGAGCTTTATATTCCCGACGAGTTTTTGGAAAATTCAACCGCCGCCTGTGAATTCGACAGAATTAATGTAAGTCTTGATGTAGTATATGAAGACGGGAACGTCATATTATGCTCAAAAAAGCCGGGAGTTCTTTCACATACGGGGGACAAGGGAGAAAACGGTTCCGCCGCAATTCCCGAAAGGGACACGCTGATTTTTATGATACAGGCGTACCTGTATAAAAAGGGCGAATACGATCCGAAGGGCGAAGCTTCCTTTGCTCCCGCACTTTGCAACCGTATTGACAGGAATACGGGAGGTATAGTTATAGCCGCAAAAAATGCCGAAGCACTCCGCGAAATGAACAGGCTTATAGCTCTGGGGCTTGTGGATAAACGTTACCTTTGTGCCGTTCACGGAAAAATGACCCCCAATGAGGGCAAGCTCGCGGGCTATCTTTTCAAAAATTCCAAAACAAAGACCGTTACTGTCTCCCGTGAAATGCGACGGGGAGCAAAGAGTATAGTCACCTTTTACAAAACTCTTAAATATAACGGAGAGCTTGACCTTTCGCTTCTTGAAGTGCGGCTTGAAACCGGAAGGACCCATCAGATAAGGGCGCATATGGCGTCGGTAGGGCACCCTCTTTTGGGGGAGGGAAAATATGCGGAGAATAAAGAGGACAGAAAGCTGGGATATAAATATCAGGCTCTTTATTCCTACAAGGTAGCATTTATGCCGTCGGAGGGATGCCTTTCCTATCTTTCCGGAAAAACCTTTACGGCGGAT
Source organism: Clostridia bacterium (assembly GCA_029010655.1). GTDB lineage: Bacteria > Bacillota > Clostridia > Oscillospirales > CAG-272 > Avispirillum. The sequence goes on from JAQXKW010000244.1 coordinate 1,046, forward strand.
AAGAAAAATATAGGATTCTTGAAATTGTTTGAGGCAGTCACATGAAAAAAGTCGGAAAAAGCAGAGCAATAGGGCGTTTGTCGTCGTTTTTTCTCTATGCTTTTTCCGGCTTTTTAACGGCTCTGCCCCTTGTTTTCGGAAAAGGATGGATATTTGCGTGGCTTGCCCCCGTGCCTATACTGTACCGTGAGTTTTTCACAGTTGAAGACAAAAGGCACAGATACCTTCGTCCATGGTCACGGGGACTTTTGTACTTTTGGTGCTACGGCTTTGTTGCCTTTTCGTGGTTTGCAGGCATATATCCAATAGATTATTTGGGGTACGATAAGTGGGATGCGATTATCGTTATTGTAATGGCAATGGTACTGCTTCCGCTTATTCAGGCAGTATGCTCTGCTTTCGTATTCGTTTACATAGCCGCAATGAAAAAAAACGGTTTTTTCACGAAGCACAAGGTGCTTTCCTTTTTCGGAACGGCTTTTTTATGGTCGGTTGCCGAATGGTGCCAAACTCTTACCTTCCTCGGTGTTCCGTGGGGCAGATTTGCGGTAGGTCAGGCGGAAAACAGACCGATAATTCAAAGCATATCTCTTTTCGGACCGTATTTTATAACATTTATTATTGTGCTGACAGCTTGTTTTGTTGCAAACGCAGCACGCTCTCTCCTACTTGGAAAGGGGCGCAGGGCAATTGTAAGTATAGCTCTTGCGGTGCTCATATTTACGGCAAATTATGGGTTCGGCGCCTTAAGGATTTTAACCGAGAATTATGACGGAGCCGATTCTGTGACCGTAGCGGCACTTCAGGGTAATATTTTGTTTGAGGATAAGTTTTACGGCAAGGATGACTATATTCTAAGCACCTACCGTCAGCTTACAGTCTCTGCCGCCGAAGACGGTGCACAGCTTATTCTGTGGCCGGAGACAGCCATACCGTACGATATTAACTCAGACGAAAAATATTCAAATTATCTTACAGAGCTTCAGGAACGGACAGATGCTGTTATTCTTTCCAGCTTTTTCCGACAGGAGGGAGACAAGCTGTATAATTCCGTTTGTCCCGTAACTGAGGAGGGAATAGGAAATCGGTTTTACAGTAAGCGTCATTTGGTGCCCTTCGGAGAATATGTTCCCCTTGAGAGCTTTATAAACGCAGTATGCCCGCCTCTTGCACGCTTTGCGGCAATAGATTATCCCTTGTCGGCAGGTGATGACCCATGCGTTTTTCAACTGCCTTTGGGTAAGATTTCTTCACTTGTGTGCTTTGATTCAATATTTGAAGAGCTTTGCCGTGAGGGAGTGTGCGACGGCGCACAGCTTATTTGTATTTCTACAAATGACTCATGGTTTTCGGGGAGTGAAGCACTTCGTCAGCATAATTTGCAGGCAGTTCTGCGCTGTGTGGAAAGCGGCAGATTCGGAGTCCGCGCGGCAAATACGGGGATTTCCTCCGTTATTTCGCCTACGGGCGAAATAATCTCATCTCTCGGAGACGGAGAACAGGGCTATATTAAGGGAGAAGTGAGAATTCTTTCCGAACTGACTTTGTTTGATAATATCGGAAATATAATTGTACCCGTCGGTATAGTATTTGTGCTTTCAACGCTTGTATGGGCAAACCTTAGGAAAAAACAGTATGGAAATAGTAATCGATGAAAAAGCAAAATTGAAGACGGTAAGGGAGTTTCTTTTCCGTGACCTTGGATTTTCAACGGGAATGGTTAAAAAACTGAAATTTATCGAAAACGGTATTACCGTTAACGGTAAATTCGTTACTGTGCGGTATGTTCTTCAGGAGGGGGACGTGCTTCGTCTTTTGACCGACGACAGGGAGGAGGACACCTGCCCGTATATGATACCGGCGGAGCTTCCCATAAAAATAGCCTTTGAGGACGAATATCTGACCGTGGTTGACAAGCCGCCCATGATGCCGGCGCACCCCTCTTATATGCACAGACTTGATACGGTGGCAAATGCGCTGGCGTTCAGGTATTCCGACGCTCCATTTGTGTTTCGCCCCGTAAACAGGCTTGACAGAGATACAAGCGGTCTTATGCTTACCGCGCGCACAAGACCGGCGGCGTCAAAGCTATACGGCTCAATGATAAACGGAGAGATAACAAAGCTGTATATTGCGCTCCTTTCAAAGGAGCCTCCGGAGCGTTCCGGGATAATTAAAACATATATGAAAAGGGTAGACGACAGTATTATTATGCGCCGTGTCTGTGAGGAGAGCGAAGAAAAGGCAAAGCTTGCCCTGACGGCGTATAAGGTAATATATTCGGCACCCGGAGTATGCGCCGTAATAGCGTCTCCCGTTACGGGAAGAACTCATCAGCTGAGAGTTCATTTTTCCTATCTGGGCTGTCCTCTGCTGGGAGATACCATGTACGGGGGAAGCGATGAGCTAATCGGGCGTCATGCGCTTCATTCGGCATATCTTTCTTTTCCTCATCCCGAGGGAGGAAACCTTTGCGAAATATTTTCCCCCATGCCTGAGGACATGAGGGCGGTTGCGGGAGAGTACGCCGACAGGATTGATTCGGCTTTCAGAGAAGAAATACACGGGGAATTAAAAACGCTTCGTGAGAAATGTTTAGTTTATAAAAAAGGCTTATGAAAAAAATCAAAAAAATTCCGACGGCGGCAAGGGTCATTTTTATAATGACGGCAATATGCGTCTGCGTTCATATGGTTTTATACAAAAGCCCTTCCTTTGCCGACTTCTTTAATTCAACGGCAGGGTATTGTTACAGGCTTGTTACGGCGAAAATTACGGAAATTCTTCCGTTTTCCTTTGCGGAATTTCTCCTGTTTTCTCTGCCCTTGATACTTGTTGTACTCTGCGTTCTGCTGTGCACATATTCAATGCGCTCAAAGGTGTATTTTATCCGCACCGTATGCTTTGTTCTGTGTATTCCCGCCGTAATTTACTGTATGTTTGTTACGGGCTTTGCCTCAGGGTACAGAGGGGCGACCCTTGACGAAAAGCTGTCCCTTAATAAAAAGGAAGTGTCCGCAGAGGAGCTTTACCACACGGCAATGTCAGTAACAGAGGAGCTTAACGCTTCCGTATCTCAGGTGGATTTTCTCCCCGGCGGCGAATCGGTAATGCCTTTCAGCCTGTTTGAGCTGAGCGACAAGCTGTGCGACGCATACGATTCTGTCACCGAGAAATATGACTTTATTGACGATTACAGATCATCGGTTAAGCCCTTGGCAATAAGCAAATATATGACCTATACGCATATTTCGGGCATATATACTTTTTTTACGGGAGAGGCGAATATTAATACAAATTACCCGGATTATATCGTAGTATATACTGCGGCGCACGAAATGGCGCACCAAAGGGGAATTTCAAAGGAGGATGAAGCAAATTTCGTGGCGTTTCTCGTGTGCAGGGAATCGGAGGACCCGTATATAAGGTATTGCGCCGCTCTGAATATGTATCAGTATCTGGCAAACGCCTTATACGAAACCGATAGCACGCTGTTTTCCTCTGTTTACTATTCTCTTGATAAAAAAGTGACGGGAGAGCTTGGAGCATACAGCAGATTTTTTGAAAAATACAGAGACAGCACCGCATCAAAGGTGTCTGACAGCCTTAACGAAGCATATCTTAAAAGCCAGGGCACCGAGGGCGTAAAAAGCTACGGTATGGTGGTAGACTTGGCAGTAGCTTATTACGAAAAGTAAAAAAGCCCCGAGGGGCTTTTTTATCTTTTGATTGTTATTTTAACGCTTTCGCCGTTAATGTTCCATTCCTTGGAAACACCGTCGGCGGCGGCGTTTTCGTATGAAAGCGTGTCTGCAAGAACTGCCTTTGTAAATTCGCCGGAGTCCTTTTCAAGAATTGCTTTCAGCTTCTCGCTGTTTTCAACGGTGACGGAAATATGGTCCGTTACATTGAAGTCTGCGTCCTTTCTCATGGTCTGTACCTTTGAAATAAGCTCTCTGATAAAGCCTTCTTCAATAAGATCATCGGTGAGAATGGTGCAGAGCGCCACGGTCAGTCCGTTATCTGCTACGGAGAACCAGCCTTCCTTCTGCTGTACGTCGATAAGGAGATCCTCACGGGTAAGGGAAACGGTTTCGCCGTTTGCTTCAAAGGTCAGCGCTCCTGTTTCTTCAAGCTGTGCCATAGCGGCGTTTCCGTCAACATTGGAAAGATACTCTTTAATAGCACCCAGGTGCTTTCCGTATTTGGGACCTACGGTGCGAAGCTGTGGCTTGAAGCTGTAAGAGGAAATATGGGAAATATCTTCTGAGAATACAGCCCGCTTTACATTAAGCTCGTCTTCGATAATCTCTTTGTAGTAATCGCCCACCTTGCGGTCTGTTTTTACGCAGATTTCGGAGAGAGGCTGACGGTTCTTTATATTTGCGCCGTTTCTTGCGGCTCTGCCCAAAACTACTGCGCTGAGAATAAACTCCATGTCGTCCTCAAGCTGTTTGTCAATAAGCGCAACGCAAGCCTTGGGATAATCGCAGAAGTGAACGGAAATTGGAGCGGTGCTGTCAACCGTGCAGACGAGGTTTCTGTAAATATCCTCCGACATGAACGGAATCATGGGAGCCGCCGCCTTTGCAATAGTTACAAGGCAGGTGTAAAGGGTCATATAAGCGGCGATTTTGTCGTCGGTCATTTCCGATACCCAGAAACGCTCACGGGAGCGTCTTACATACCAGTTGGAAAGCTCGTCTACAAAGGAGGATAGGCATTTTGCCGCTTCGGGGATCTTATACGCCGCAAGATTTGCGTCCGTATCCTTTACGGTGGAGTTCAGACGGGAAAGGATAAATTTATCCATAACCGTCATATGCTCGGGCAAGAGCTGATGCTTGGTGGGGTCAAAATTATCGATATTTGCGTAAAGCACCCAGAATGCATAGGTATTCTGGAGAGTTCCCATAAACTTTCTTTGACCCTCCGTTACAGCCTTGTCGCTGAAGCGTGAGGGGAGCCACGGTGCGGAGTTGGTGTAGAAGTACCAACGGATAGCGTCCGCTCCGTGTGTTTCAAGGGCGGTGAAGGGATCCACGGCGTTGCCCTTTGATTTGGACATTTTCTGTCCGTCCTCGTCCTGAACAAGACCGAGCACGATTACGTTTTCAAAGGGAGCTTTGTCAAAGAGCAGAGTGGAAATTGCAAGCAGGGAATAGAACCAGCCTCTTGTCTGGTCAACCGCCTCGGAAATAAACTGTGCCGGGAACTGGGATTCAAAAATCTCTTTGTTCTCAAATGGATAGTGATGCTGTGCAAAGGGCATGGAGCCGGAGTCAAACCAGCAGTCGATAACCTCGGGAACACGTTTCATTTCGCCGCCGCAGTCGGGACATTTAATAGTAACGGCGTCAATATAGGGGCGGTGAAGCTCTATTTCGTCAGGACAGTTGTCGGACATCTGCTTCAGCTCCTCAATACTGCCGATAGCATGCCGTTTTCCGCATGAGCACTCCCAAATATTGAGAGGAGTACCCCAGTAACGGTTACGGGATAGAGCCCAGTCCTGAACATTTTCAAGCCAGTCACCGAATCTGCCCTTGCCGATTGACTCGGGAATCCAGTTTATTGTGCTGTTGTTCTTTATAAGGTCCTCACGGACGGCGGTCATTTTGATATACCAGCTCTCACGTGCGTAATAAATAAGCGGTGTGGAGCA
>JAQXKW010000245.1 GCA_029010655.1 Clostridia bacterium
CGAAATAATCGAAAACTATCTGGGCTTCCGCTTCTATTCGGACAAAAACACATATGTTTACAATGCCAGAACAGCCCATATTCCGGCTGATACGGACGTATTCTACCGGGTTCCTTACGAATTCCGTTTTTCAGGCGGTACCGTTGCAAACAGCGACGCCCTATATCAGTATTACTACGCTTTGGGATGTAACGGCACGCCTATTTACTCCGGCGGTGAAGAAAAAGACGGTTATTTGGTAGGACCCAGGTTTATTTTGGGACACTCCTTCGGTTATTTCAGAAATATTCAGTCCGTACCCATGCCCACAGAGGGAGACCTGCAGAAAAGGCTTTCGCAGAAATATGTCAACGGAAATCAGGCAAACAGCGGCAAGGACCCTGTGTCATATAACAGCTGGCAGCCGTGCTGCTCCGATGACGAAACATATTACGAAATGTTCAACGGTCTGCTGGAAATAACACAAATGATTCAAAGCTGGGGAGCTCAAAACAGATACACCGACGAAACCGCACTTATCAGCTCTTATGCCATGACCTGGTCAATCAACGATTCCCTGACAAGCTGCACCTGCAAGCCGTGTACGGCAAAAATCAACGGCAAAAACATAAAGCTGTCATCAACCTCCATGAAAACGATTACAAAGAACTATACGGGGGAATATACAGTCGAAAACGGCAGAATTACCTTCAAAAAAGAAGGCATATCCGGCTTGTTTACGGATTTCTGCAACAGAGCCGCAAAGGAAATCACAACCCTGTACGGCGGTAACGAGTTTACCTACGGCGAAGAAGGGAATTTTATGTATCTTAATGCGCTTGATCCCGAAATCCGCACGGTTTATGAGAATATGCATCTCAATATGATCATATACGACCATACCGTTCCCGAAAGCGTTCGCCCCTTATCAAACCTTCAGATTATGTATGTTTCTCACGGGTGCTATAACCATGTTCTGGGAACAGGAGACTGCAAGGACGGACAGACCGTATTAAAAGGCTCTAACATTCAGGACGACTATGCCATAAAGGCATGGGGGGAAATCTGTAATGAATCCGGCGCGTCAATCTGGTATTATTCCCACGGCGTAAACTATGCCTGCACTCTTTGCGATAGCCCGAACGTTACGGACTTCTATTGGAATGCAAAATATATCCGTCAATGCGGTTTTAACGGCATATTATTTGAGGGCTATACCGCAGGGCAAAAGTATGAGACAACATTTGAAAACCTGAAAGGGTATCTTGCCTCAAAAATGGCATTCAATCCGGATATGTCTTATGAGGAATTTACGAGCCTTTGCAAGGAATGGATGTATATGTATTACGGCGACGGCTTTGAAGAGGTTTATAGGTATATGATGTTGCTTGAAGATGCCGGCGATGCCGCGCCCTGCTGGACAAACAACCACGACCGCCCCTTTGACCAATATGAGCCATCATATATTAAAGCTCACTATGAAGAAATGCGAGAGCTTGTTATGACGGCTATTTCCAAGGCTTCCGACGCTTATGAGGAAGCTAATTGCAGAAGCCTTTTGGTTTCCTGCGATTTTCTGGGACTTTCCGCCTGCTACAAGGATATGTATACAAACGGGAGCGACGAAACAAAGAAGCTTTATGAGGAAAGATATACCAATCTTTATAACTACATTGTAGACAACAATATCTCCACATACCGTGACGAAGCATATCCCTATCCCGCAACAATCGACTTCTCCTCCGACCCTATGGTACAGTTTATCGGCTTCGCCTCATGGAGAGGTATAGAGTACTGATACCCCTTTTCCGGTGTTTTTCAGACAAACGGCACTTATTCAAAAGCTCCGCGCTTTGAACAGGTGCCGTTATACTTTTGCATTTTTTCACCCTGTGCCATGCAGCGCCGCGCCGTGCAGTGCCATGCTGTGCTGTCTGGGACGGTTTCATGTATTTCTCGAAAAAGCCTTTATTTTTTATCAAAAATATGGTATAATAATATATTGGGTAGTTTTATCAACAAAACAACGAGGAGTATTTTATGGGAAAATACAGAAAAGACAGGGTGAACGACGCCGT
>JAQXKW010000246.1 GCA_029010655.1 Clostridia bacterium
CCCGTTATTCCCGTCAGCGCACGGAAAAAAACGGGACTTGAGGTGCTTATGCACGCCGTGGCGCACCATAAGGATATTGTGTCCGACAAAACGGAGCATCATCACAAAAGCGGCGCCCACCGTCACGACCATCACAGCGAGCTTGCGCTTGTGTATACAGACGAGCTTGAGGATAAAATCGACCGTGTGTCCGACAGGCTCCTTGAAAAATATCCGGAAATAACAAATCTTCGCTGGTATGCCATAAAAACTCTTGAAAGAGACGAGGACACCGCGGAAAAATACCCGGTGGATATTTCCGATATAGAAAAGGGCAGTCTTGAGGCGGAATTTACAAAGCAGAAATTCGATTTTATCGAGGAGGTAATAGAGGAGTGCCTTGTCAATAAAGAGGATAAGGCGCAGTCCACCGACAGAATAGATAAGGTGCTCACCCACAGAGTGTGGGGCGTGCCCATATTCTTCGGCATTATGGCTTTGGTGTTTCTGCTTACCTTCACCTTGGGCGATGCGGTTAAAGGAATATTTGAAACCGTGCTGGACGGCTTTTCGGCGGCAGTTCTTTCGTGGCTCACGTCAATCGGTACAGCCGACTGGCTCGTATCGCTTATAGTAGACGGAATAATTGCGGGCGTGGGCGGAATATTAACCTTTCTCCCTAATATATTCATACTGTTTGTGGCGCTGGCGTTTCTTGAGGACAGCGGCTATATGTCAAGGGTCGCGTACGTAATGGACGGTATAATGGGCTCGCTGGGGCTTTCGGGCAGAGCGTTTATCCCTATGCTTTTGGGCTTCGGCTGTACGGTTCCGGCAGTAATGGCAAGCAGAACGCTGGAGGACCCGAAGGACAGACTGAAAACCATAATCGTAACCCCGTTCATGTCCTGCAGCGCAAGACTTCCCGTGTATGTACTGCTTTCGGAAATGTTTTTCGGAAAATGGGCGCCTCTTGCGGCGCTGTCCATGTACGCCTTGGGACTTTTGGTTGCCATAACCGTTGCAAAAATAATGTCCGTTGCCGATAAAAACAAAACGGAGCATTCCCTGCTTATAGAGCTTCCCGAATATAAGGCACCCTCCCTTCGCACGGTGGCAATATACGTGTGGGAAAAGGTAAAGGACTATCTTTCAAAGGCGGGAACGGTAATTTTCATTGCATCAATTATTCTGTGGTTTGTGCTGAACGTGGGACCCGACGGAATGACCGAGGATATGGGAAACAGCTTCGGCGCATATCTGGGAAAAATGCTTGCACCGATTCTTCGCCCGTGCGGACTGGGTTTGTGGCAGATCGCCGTTGCGCTTATTGCGGGAATTGCCGCAAAGGAGGTTGTGGTGTCCTCCATGTCGGTGCTTTTCGGCATAACAAATATTACCTCCGCCGCAGGAATGGCGGGGCTTTCCACCCTGCTTTCGGCGGAAGGCTTTACGGCGCTTAACGCATACGCACTTATGGCGTTTGTCCTGCTTTACATACCCTGCGCCGCAACCCTCGGTACTATACGGAACGAAACAAAAAGCACGAAAACCATGCTTTTGACCGCTCTGTTCCAGCTGTTTGTGGCATGGCTTGTATCGGCAATTATCTATAACGTAGGCAGTCTCATATTCTGAAAAGCTGCGGCTGCGCAAAAAGCCCGGGAACGGAAAACCGTCCCGAGCTTTTTTAATGCTTCGTTTATTATTCCGCCGAGGGTTCGGCACGGAAAGCGCTGCAAATAATATGGGCGGCGCTGTCAAAGCCTACGGCGGAGGTGTTGAGCATTAAATCGTAATGCTCGCGGCTGCCCCATTCCCAGTCGGTAAAGGCGGAGTAATGGCGGCTTCTTGCCCTGTCGCTTTTTGAAATAAGCTCAGACGCCTTCTTTTTGTCACAGTTGTACTGCTCTATTGCCCGTTCAAGCCGTTTTTCGGGGTCGGCGTACAGGAAAACGCTGAGCACGTCGTCTCTTTCCCTGAGAATGTAGTCCGCACATCTTCCCACAATAACGCAGGGCTTTTCTGCGTATTGAAGTATTGCTTTCTGCTGAGCTAAGAAAACCTGAGTTGTGAGAGGAGCGGCGTCGTTTGCGCTCAGGCTGAACATGTCGTAGAAATAACTGCTGCTCATTGCAAGATTGTAGAGGAAGCTGTTACTTAGATTTTCCTCCGTTTTTTCTACGAAATCAGCGGAAAAGCCGCTCTGCTTTGCCACCTCGTCAATCAGCTCTCTGTCGTAGTACGCAATGCCAAGGCTTTCCGCAACGATTTTGCCCACGGTTCTGCCGCCGCTTCCCAGCTCACGGCCTATGGTAATAATGTTTTTCATAGAAACGCCTCCTTTACTTTATTATATCATAGCAAAGACCTGCTTTCAATATTCATTTACGGGTATAATAAAGAATAGCGCAAAGCCTTGATTTACGGGAGAGTATCTGCTATAATACCCATATGTAAAGTATTATGGGAGGTGTTTGTATGAAAGCGGGAAAGATTGTAAAGAGTGTTTTTATCATTCTTTTGCTTGCGTTTTTTGCGCTGATTTTTGTTCGTATATTCATGATGGAGGACAAGCGGACTCTGAAGGAAATATACCCCACCGACGGGGCAAAAGCGGCGTATTCACAGCTTTCCGGCGACGCCTTCACCTATCATAAAATGTTCTCCGAAATCAGCTCCGACGGCTACTTTTCCGCATACGCAATGGTGTACTGCGAAAACGAAAAGGAAATGCAGCTTACCGTAAAGTATAACGACAGCCTTCTTGAAAAATATCTTTTGGGCGCAGATCCGGAGAATTTCCGCTGGGAGCTGACAGACGGCGACGGGAACACGGTTTCTGTGGGGCGTGCGGCTGACACGGCGGAAAAATACCAGTACAATTATGAAAGAATAGTCTTTGAGGGCGTTGAAATAACGGACGAAACCGAACTGAAGCTGAAGCTTTGCTGTGACGACGTGGATTATCCCACGGAAGGTAAGGAGCCCGACTTTTACGTTCATACTAAGGGAACGGATTTTGAAAAATACCGCCTTTCTTCGTCTGAAAAAGAGCTTTTGGCAGAAAAATAAGCCTTGTAAATTCGGCGCTGTGTGAAAAGCGCCCGAAAGAGGGAAAAATGAGTACCGTAGCAGAGAGAATTAAAGAATACAGAGAGAAAAAGGGGCTTTCCCTATCTCAGGCGGCAGAAAAACTGGAGATTTCTCCCGACGTGCTTGAAGGCTGGGAAAAGGGAGAGTTCGAGCCGGACACGCCGACGGTTTTCCGCATGGCGGAGCTTTACGGAAAAAGCGCCGATATGATACTTTTCGGGGGAGAGGGCAGAGACGCCTCCCGAACAATGTTTCCGAAAGACGCAAACCCTCAGTTTTCCGCCTTTGCGGACTGGAAGGTGCTGACGGGGGCTTTGATGATGTTCACCGGCATTGGAGGCGTGCTTCTCATGATAATGCGCGCAATCGGAGAAGGGTACGATACCGTAGGCGGTATGATAGAATACTGCGGAAAGTCCCTTCTTGTGTTCGCCGCAGTTTTCGCCGCAGGACTTGTTTTTGCCGCAGTAAGCGCCTTTTTCCGATACAGAAATCATAAAAAGAATAACAGCCGCCGTCCCTGACGGCAAAAGGAGTTTCCCGTGAAAAAGAAAAAGAATAAGAAAATAATTCTTATATCCGTAATTTCTGCTCTTGCGGCGCTTGCCGTTGCAGGCGCGCTTGTTTGGTATTTCGTGTTCTCCGATGCGGCAAGAGCCCGCAGGCAGAACAGCGCATATACGCCGGATCGGAACCCTTCCGGCGCGGAGATTGTAAAAAAGACCGTTACCAGTAAGGATAAGCAATGGATATATGCCGTATATTCCGATGATACGGTAACGCTGACGGGGTATTCCGGAACGGCGGTGACGCTCAGCGTTCCCGAAGAAATAGACGGCTATACCGTATCCGCCATAGGGGTGGACTGCTTTAACGGCAATGCTACCCTCGAAGATGTCACTGTGCCCGAAACGGTTGTAGGGCTTGAGGGCTATGCCTTTTACGACGCACAGGCGCTGAAAAAGGTTACGCTTCCCTCGGGGCTTAAAAAAATCGGAGAGGGCGCCTTTTGCTACTGCCCGCTCCTTGAGGAAATAGTAATTCCAGACGGAATAACCGAGATACCGGACGGCGTTTTCTACGGCTGTCGGGGTCTGAAAAAGGTGGGATTTCCCGAAGGGCTGAAAGCCGTAGGCGGACACACCTTTGAGGGCTGTGAATCCCTTACGGAGATAGCTTTGCCCGAAGGGCTTGAAACTATCGGCGACAGCGCCTTTAAGGAATGCACCTCTCTTTCGTCGGCAAATCTTCCCTCAACGCTGAAGCAGATGGGAGAGTATATTTTCGATAATGCGGCGCTTTCGGAAATGGAAGTTCCCGCCGGCATTAAAAATATTCCAACGGCTCTTTTCAGTAACTGTAAGTCCCTTGAGAAAGTAACACTTCACGAGGGACTTGAAAAGATAGGCTCCTATGCCTTCTACAACTGCGAAAAGCTTTCACAGGTGTCGCTTCCCTCTACCGTAAAGGAGCTGGGAGACTATGCCTTCTGCTGCTGCTACGGATTGGAGAGCTTCACCTTCTCACGGCTTGAAACGATAGGAAACTATGCTTTTTCCGACTGCTCCGCCCTGAAAAACGTGGAATATCCCGACAGCTTAGACTATATCCCCCCCTATTGCTTTGCAGGCTGTTCGGCGCTTACCGAGTTTAATTTCCCCGACAGCATAACGCAAATCGGGGATTACGCTTTTGCCTTAGGCAACGGTATTACAAAAATTGAACTGCCGGAAAAATTAGAGTACATTGCGCCCTATTCTTTTGCCAAAATGGAAAAGCTGCAGTATGTTTACGTTCCGGACAGCGTTACCCAGTTCGGCGAATGCTGGCTTGCAGGATCTGACAAGGTAGTGGTGCATTGCTCGGAAAAATCAACCGCATACGATTACGCTGCCGCCAATAAAATTCCCGTTGAAACCACGGCGGAATAACTCTTTTTGAAGCAAAAATGAGTAAAGTCAGACGGAGCGTCGAAAAATCCGACGGGAAAGCCTTTGATAAATGAAAAAAACGACTCAGAGAGAGGAAAATCCCTTTCCTTTCAGCGATACCAATAAAAGATACCATACCTTTGACTACTATCTGAAAAAGCGTTTCGGGGGAAAATGTGCGAAAATCTCTCTGGACGCAGGGTTTACCTGCCCCAACATTGACGGCACCGTAGGGTACGGCGGCTGTATATATTGCAGCGGCGGCTCCTCCGGCGCACAGTGCGTGGGGAGCCTGCGTGAGCAGTATGACGCAGGGATTGCGGCGGCGAAGCGCAAATGGAACTGTGAAAGATTTATTCCCTATTTGCAGGCCCATACCAATACCTACGGGGACATTGCCACCCTTGAAAGGGTGTATGATGAAGCGCAGAATATGCCGGGCGCCGTCATGCTTGCCATTGCTACCAGAGCAGACTGCCTGCCCGAGGAAACGGTGGAGCTTCTGAAAAAAACTTCGGAAAAAATACCGCTCTTGGTGGAGCTGGGGCTCCAGAGTGCAAATGACCGCACCGCAGAGCTTGTCGGCAGGGGACATGATTTTTCCGCCTTCACCGAGGGCTATAACAGACTGAAATGCGCCGGCGGCGATATTTCCGTCTGCGTGCACCTTATAAACGGTCTGCCCGAGGAAACAAAGGAGGATATGCTGGAGAGCGCAGAAAGGGTCGCCCTTCTCCGTCCCCATATGGTAAAAATCCACCTTCTCCACGTGCTCCGAAATACACGCCTCGGCGAAATGTATGAAAAGGGCGAATACGAGCCCATGACAGAGGAGGAGTATATTAATATTACGGCGGCGCAGATTGAGCGTTTCCACCCGGAAACGGTTATCGCCAGAGTGACCGGAGACGGCATGGCAGAGGAGCTTGTCGCTCCCCTGTGGAGCCTTAGAAAAACCGCAGTTTCAAACGGCATTGATAAGAGACTTTACGCCGAAAATACCTGTCAGGGAGCCGATTTTCAGTGTAAATATTCATGAATTTACATAAAATTCATTTTTTTTACTCCTTTTATTAACAAAACTCCCTTGAATTCACAAAAAAACTAATTAAAATTATATACAGATGAATGTTAAG
>JAQXKW010000247.1 GCA_029010655.1 Clostridia bacterium
TCGCAAAGGACACAACTCATCCACCGGCGTAGCCGGTCCCCCTTCCCGCCGCCGGGGGCCCCGTTTTTCCGCTTGCCGGAGAACTGGGGGTAGGTGTTAAGGGAAGGCTATTTGCGGCGGCAGCAAGACGGCGCCCTACGGCGATATTAACGCATTTCCGCTGACAGAAGAACATCAACCCGCACGTAGAGATTGCCGAGGGTACTTGTACCCCTGCAATGACAAAAGCGGAGCACAGCACCGCTTTTGTAAGGCGGCTTCGCCGCCGTATAATCCGGCCCAAAGCGCCGGACGCTATCCCACTGACGCAAAAAGGGCTGTCTTACGGCGACAGCCCTCTTTTTCTCGGTCGGCACGCTTTCCTTATAAAGAAAGCGGCACGACGCTGTTATATTACCTTTGACAAAAAGTCCTTCAGTCTGGGGCTCTTGGGGTTTCCGAATATTTCCTCCGGTGTTCCCTCCTCAACGATTACGCCCCGGTCCACGAACAGAACCCGTGACGCAACCTCCTTTGCAAAGCCCATTTCGTGTGTTACCACCGCCATGGTCATGCCCTCTTTTGCAAGAGTTTTCATAACGTCCAGAACCTCGCCTACCATTTCAGGGTCAAGGGCGGAGGTGGGCTCGTCAAACAGCATTACCTCCGGCTCCATGCAAAGGGCACGTACTATTGCAACTCTCTGCTTCTGTCCGCCGGAAAGCTGGCTGGGATAAGAATGGGCACGATCCGAAAGCCCTACCCGCTCCAAAAGCTCCATAGCCTTCTTTTCAGCTTCTTCCTTTGTTTTACCCAGAAGCTTTACAGGTGCGATTGTCATGTTTTTCAGCACGGTCATATGGGGGAACAGGTTGAAATGCTGGAACACCATTCCCATCTTCTGTCTGTGCTTATTAATATTTGTCTTAGGATCGGTTATATTCTCTCCGTCAAAATATATCTTTCCCTCCGAGGGAAATTCCAAAAGGTTCAGAGAACGGAGAAAGGTTGATTTCCCGCTGCCGCTGGGACCTATTATTACCACTACCTCGCCCTGATGTATCTCACAGTCGATACCGTCAAGAGCCTTGACCGTTCCGCCCATATAGTGTTTTTTCAGTCCCTCGACCTTAATCAGTACTTCAGCGCTCACTGCGACGCAGCCTCCTCTCCAGCTTTCCTACAAGCCATGTAAGAACCATTACCAGCGCAAGGTATATGAGAGCCACTGCAATAAGCGGCATGAACGCCGAAAAGGTTTTTCCCCTGATACGGTCGCCCGCATATGTAAGGTCAGCCACTCCCACGTAGCCCGCAATGGACGTTTCCTTTATGAGCGTAATAAACTCGTTGCACATGGTGGGAAGCACCACCTTGAACGCCTGAGGAATGATTATATGCCGCATTGTCTGCAAATAGTTGAAGCCGAGGCTTCTGCCCGCTTCAAACTGTCCTGCGTCAATGGACATTATTCCGCTTCTGAATATTTCCGCAACGTATGCGCCGGAATTTATACCGAATGCAAACATGGCGACGGGAACACCGTTTGAAGCCGATGCGAAAATTATGAAATAGCAAATCAACAGCTGTACCACAACGGGGGTTCCTCTGATAACGGTAAGGTACAGCTTGCAAATCCAGTTAAGGACTTTAAGCACATAATAGCCCGCGCCGCCGCGGATTTTCATGGACTCGCCGTTTTTATCGTATGTGGAGCGTATAGCCGCAACCACAATACCTATAACGACGCCTATAACAAGGGCTACGGCGGTTATCTCCAGCGTGCCTAAAAGTCCGTTAAGCAGGAGCTTCCAGCGGTCGCCGTCAATAAAGTTTAGTTGAAATTGGGCGGAAATATCTTCCCACCACAGTTTTAGAGCTTCCAATTTTATATCCTTTCAAAATTACCGTAAAACACGGAAAGGGAGTTCGACGGCTCGCCGCCAAACTCCGCTCCGATTTAAGCTGTTTTATTATTTATCAGCAGGGATATACTTTTCAACGATCTCGGCTACCGTGCCGTCCTCGGTAAGCTCTGCAAGAGCCTTGTTGATCTTATCGAGAAGGTCGGTGTTTTCCTTTGCTACGCAGATAGCGTAATCCTCGTCGGTGTATGCGCCGTCAAGAATCTTGAGACCATCGTTTGCGGCAACGTAGGATTTAGCAGGCTCGTTGTCGATGATAACTGCGGTTACCTTGCCTGCAACAAGCGCCTGAACTGCGTCGTTTCCGGTCTTGTAACGGATTACGTTGTCCTCGCCGAAGCCCCATTTTTCGGGCTTGTCGGAGCTGTAAATGTCGCCGGTGGTATCTGCCTGAACGCCGATTTTGATGCCGTCCTTAACGCCTGCGGGGTTGCCCTCATCGTCATAGCCGGTGTAGAAGTCCTCATAGCTTGCATACTCGCTGTCGGCCTTTACGATAACTGCCTGAATACCCTTTGCATAAGGATCGGAGAAATTAACGCTCTGCAGTCTTTCTTCATTTACGGTCATACCCGCCATACCCATGGAGTATTTGCCGGACTGAACGCCGCCGATGATGGAACCGAACTCGGTGTCAACGATTTCAAGCTCCATGCCCAGCTTCTCAGCTATTTTGCCGGCAATTTCAACGTCGATACCTGCAAAAGAGCCGTCGTCAGCCAAATATTCGTAGGGGGGGAATGCCGCATTAGTTGCCATAATCAGCTTTTCGGCATTTTCGGATTCGTTGCCGGCAGCGTCGCTGGTAACATCCGCATCGGTGCCGTTTTTCGCGCCGCATGCGGCGAAGCAGCAAACAACCATAACAAGTGCCAGAATAAGTGCAATCAGTTTTTTCATTTTTCTTACCTCCGAAAAAATGTTTTTTCATGTACGTGTATGATTATACACATATTTTACATATTTGTCAATAGGAAAATGAAAATTTATCCTTTTGTATGAATATGCAGTAAT
>JAQXKW010000248.1 GCA_029010655.1 Clostridia bacterium
TCCTCGCTGATTACCGACAGGGTAAAGTCCTCCACATAACCGAGCATATCGCAGGTATGGTTTGCCTTATTTACGGATATACAGATTTTATCAGGTGTTGACGCCGCCTGAATCGCCGTATTGATAATACAGGCGTTATCCTTCTTATGGCAGTTCACGCTAAGCACGAACAGACCGTATGTGAGGTTTCTCATTACATTACTCATTGTTCTTACCTTCCTTACTGCACAGGGCGCATATGCCCGTAACTGTCAATTCCGTGCGGAGCACCGTAAAGCCCGTGGTGCTTTCCGCTATTTTGCCGATGTCCTCCGGAACACTTATTCCGGCAACGTCCGTTACCCTGCCGCATTTTGTGCACAGTGCATGTATATGCGGTGTTACGTCGGCGTCAAATCTTTCCTGCCCGTTGACCGTTCCTACGGAACGGATAACGCCCTCGCTCTTCAGCATACTGAGATTTCTGTATACCGTGGCAAGGCTCAGGCTTGGGTATTCCGATTTTATTTTCGTATACACCCATTCAGCCGTAGGATGCTCCTTGGTTTCCGACAGACATTCCAGTATGCTCTGCCGCTTTTTACTGTAACGCTGCATTTGTTTCTCCTTAATGATAATAATTATCATTACCGATTATATTTTAACACAGTTTATTCTTTTGTCAATAGGAAAAACACGATTTCTTATAAAAAATATTTTCCTTTTTATCTCGGTGTTGTCAGGTCATTTTCTCCTGCTTTACCTTTTTATCTATAACATGGCGTGACGCAAGCTCGTTGAAAATATCCTCAAGGGAGATTCCCGCTTCAATCATCAGCACCATAACGTGATAGCACAAATCGGCGATTTCGTAAACCGTTTCTTTCTTATCCTCAGCCTTTGCGGCGATTATTACCTCGGTGCACTCCTCGCCCACCTTTTTCAGGATTTTATCAAGCCCTTTTTCAAAAAGATAGGTAGTATATGAGCCTTCTTTTTTATCGGTTTTTCTGCCTCTTATAAGCTCAAAAAGCTGTTCGTAGGAAAACTCGCCCCTCTCGGCGCTCTGAAAAACCTTATTTTCAAAGCAGGAGTCAGTTCCCAAATGGCAGGCAGGTCCGTCGGGCACGACCTGAACTGTCAAAGCGTCCTTATCGCAGTCGGCGGTAATAGAGACTATATGCTGATAGTTTCCGCTTGTTTCGCCTTTCAGCCACAGCTCGTTTCTTGAGCGGCTCCAGAAGCAGGTCAGCTCCTTTTCCATGGATATTTCAAGGCTTTCCTTATTCATATACGCCAGCGTCAGCACCTTTTTTGAAACTGCGTCCACCACTATTGCGGGAATAAGCCCTTTTTCGTCAAATTTCAGCTCGTCAATATTAATCATTTTTACTCCTAAATTCTTACGGGTATACCGTTTTTCTTCATTTCCTGTTTAAGCTCTGATATTTTTACCTCTCCGAAGTGGAAAATAGACGCGGCAAGTCCCGCATCTGCTCCGGGGAGCTTTTTGAACAGCTCAATAAAGTGCCCGACATTTCCGGCGCCGCCGGAGGCTATAACGGGAACGCTGACGGCGTTGCACACCGCTTCAAGCATTTCAAGGTCAAAGCCGCCCTTTACCCCGTCCGTGTCGATTGAATTGACGACGACCTCGCCGGCACCGTCGGATACGCACCGTTTTATCCATTCCACAGCGTCAAGTCCCGTGTCTTCTCTGCCGCCCTTGGCAAACACTCTGAAAACTCCGTCCACTCTTTTTATATCCACGGACAGCACTACGCACTGGTCGCCGTAGAGCTTTGCGGCTTCTCCGATAATTTTCGGATTTGCAATAGCTCCGGAATTTACGCTGACCTTATCGGCTCCGCACTTTAACACTCTGTCAAAGTCCTCCACGGAATTAATTCCGCCGCCCACGGTAAGGGGAATGAACACGTTCTTCGCCGTTTCGCAGAGAATGTCCGTAAACAGCTTTCTGCCGTCGGAGGAGGCGGTTATATCGTAGAAAACAAGCTCGTCCGCACCGCACTTGCTGTAATACTTTGCAAGCTCCACGGGAGAGGACACATCCCGAAGCCCTTCAAAGTTAGTTCCCTTTACCACTCTTCCCTCACGCACATCAAGACAGGGGATTATTCTCTTGGTTATCATCTTCCCACCTCAATCGCTTCTTTTAGGGATATGGCATTCGTATAATAGGCTTTTCCGATTATGGCGCCGTACAGGGACATTTCCTTCAGGGCTTTTACGTCCTCTATTGAGGAAACGCCGCCGGAGGCGATTATATTGACAGAAAACTGTCGGGATAGCTCACGGTAAAGCTCTCTGTTTGTGCCTACCATGGCGCCGTCCTTTGAAATATCGGTGCAGATAACTGTTTTAACGCCAAGCGTCTCCATTTCACTGCAAAACTCAAAGGCGTTTTCGGCAGTCTTTTCCGTCCAGCCTTTTATTGCAACGAAGCCGTCCTTTATATCTATTCCCACGGCGATTTTATCTCCGTAGTTTTCCACCGCCGCTTTCAGAAAAGCTCTGTCACATACGGCGGCGGTGCCCAGAATTACTCTGTCAATTCCTGCCGAAATATATTTTTCCGCCGTGTCCATACTGCGGATTCCTCCGCCCACTTCGGCGAAAAGTCCCGTTTCGCGCTTTATTCTGCAAACGGTTTCAAAATTGGGGGTATCGCCGTTTTTCGCCCCCTCAAGATCCACCAGATGAATATGCTCTGCGCCGGCGCTCTTAAAATCCCGTGCCACCGACACGGGGTCGGCGCTGTAAACGGTTTTCTCATTATAATCGCCCTTAAAGAGGCGCACCGCTTCGCCGCCATAAAGGTCTATTGCGGGAAATATCAGCATAGGTCTCCCTCCTTTAACTCCAAGAAGGCTTTCAGAATTGCAAGTCCCACGTCTCCGCTTTTTTCCGGGTGGAACTGACAGCCCAAAATATTTTTACAAGCCACCGCGGCGGTGATTTCAGTTCCGTATTCCGCCGTGGCGACCGTGTGATTTTCGCAGTTTACGCCGCAGTATGAATGGACGAAATAGACATAGTCTCCCTCGTTTATATATTTGAACAAGGGGTGCTTTCCGTTTTTGAAGGAAAGGGCGTTCCAACCCATATGAGGGATTTTCAAATTCTTTACCCTTTCGGAGATAGGGACAATCTCGCCTCTTATCAGCCCCAGACCCTTGTATTCGCCGTATTCATAGCTTTTATCGAAAAGCAGTTGCATACCGAGGCATATGCCCAAAAGGGGCTTGCCTTTTTTTGTTTCTTCAAGCAAGGCGGGGACTGTTCCCGATTGTTCCAGCTTTTCTGCCGCATCACGGAATGCGCCCACGCCGGGTAGGACTATTCTGTCCGCTTTTTCAATATCCTCCTTTCGGGAGGAAACAACAGCTTCTTCGCCGATACTGCGAAAGGACGAAACAAGGGAAAAAAGATTTCCCACGCCGTAATCTATAATAACGGTCATTACAGCACTCCTTTCGTTGAGGGGATTTCGTTTCTGCTTCTCTCGTCAACGGAAACCGCCTGACGGAGGCTTCTTGCCACGGACTTAAATGCGCCCTCTATTATATGGTGAGAATTTTTACCCGCAAGCTGTCTTATGTGCAGGGCGCACTGTGCCTGACGGACAAACGCCGCAAAAAACTCCTCCACCAGCTCCGTGTCGAAAGCTCCCACCTTTTCCGTGGGTATTTTCAAATCATATCCAAGATATGCTCTGCCTGAAAAATCCACCGCAGAAAGAATAAGCGTTTCATCCATGGGGAGAAGTGTGTCGCCGTAGCGGTGTATTCCTCTTTTATCGCCCAGAGCCTTTGCAAAGCATGCGCCAAGAACAATTCCTATGTCCTCTGCGGTGTGGTGATAGTCCACATAGGTGTCGCCCTTACAGGAAAGCTCCGTGTCGAATTTTCCGTGGGCGGCAAAAAGGGTCATCATGTGGTCTAAGAAGCCGCAGCCCGTATTGATGTTGCTTTTTCCCGTACCGTCAAGGTCGATTTTCAGATAAATATCCGTTTCGGCGGTTTTTCTTGAAATTTCCGCAATTCTCATTCTGCCGCCTCCGTAATTCTTTTTGCCGCCCCTATAAGCTCTTTCATCTCTTCCTCGCTCCCTAAGGTAATGCGGTTATAATCTCTTAGCCTTTCCGTTTCAAAATGGCGCACAAGAATTCCCTCGTTTCGCAGCTTTTCATAGAATACTTTTCCGCCGATTTTCGGGTGCTTTGCGAAAAGGAAGTTCGCTTTTGAGGGGAGCACCGTAAAGCCTATATTTTCAAGAGCTTTTTTCGTATTTTCTCTTGTTTTTATGATTTCTTTGCAGTTTTTTTCAAAATATTCTTCATCGCAAAGGGCGCCGATGCCTGCTGCCGCCGTCATCCTGTTAATATTGTAGGGATTGGTGGAATATCTGATTGTATTAAGGTCCTGTATGAGCTCCTTTGAGGCGATGCCGAAGCCCAGTCTTGCCCCCGCAAGGGAACGGGACTTTGAAAAGGTTCCCGTAACCAAAAGGTTATTATATTTATGGATAAGCCCTCTTGCGCTTTCTCCGCCGAAATCAACGTATGCTTCGTCCACCACAACTACGCTGCCGGGATTTGACGCCGTAATTTTTTCGATGTCCGAAAGGGGGAGAGCAATTCCCGTAGGTGCGTTGGGGTTTGCGATAAATACGGTTTTGTTTATACCCATATAATCGTCAACATTAACGGTAAAGTCATGTCGTAGGGGGATTTCCGTATAATCTATTCCGTTGAGGGCGGCGAAAACAGGATAAAAGCCGTAGGTAATGTCGGGAAATGCCGCCGGGTGCTCCTTGTCGCAGAAAGCCATAAATGCGAAATTCAGAATATCGTCGGAGCCGTTGGTAAAAATTATTTCGTCCTCGCCCACGGAGAATTTTTCTGCGGCAATTTTAACAAGGTCACGGCACTGAGGGTCGGAGTACAGGTTTAAGTCGCCCGCCGCCATACGGCACAGCCTCTGCGCTATGGGAGACGGCGGAAAGGGAGATTCGTTTGTATTGAGCTTTATAAAGCTTCTTTCCGTAGGCTGTTCCCCGGGGGTATAGGGCACCAAAGCCTTATATTTTTCGCTGAAAAACTTACTCATGGTCTTCTCCCGTTCTTATGAGAGCACTTTTTGCATGGGCGGTGAGCCCTTCTTTTTTGGCAAAATAGGCTACGTCCT
>JAQXKW010000249.1 GCA_029010655.1 Clostridia bacterium
GGGTCTGAGGGCAGAGATTCTGCGGTTTTCTGTCTGCCGTCAAAGGAGCCTTCACGCTTGTAAACGGTCAGGTCAAAGCTCTTTTCTCCCTTTGACTTCACTTCGATTTTCGTGGTAGCCATTTTGCCTTCCATGTAATCGTAGGTATAGCCGTCGTCCTCATAGAGGGTAAACTCGCCGTCGCCGCCGGGATATACGTTGATGTGGTAGTTATCGGGGATTTTCTTTTCGATGTACTTCTGATAATCCATAGTGCAGAACACGCTTCCCGCCTTGACCATCAGCGCACCGCCGCGCCCCTCGGGAATTACATAGTCAATAACTCTGCCGCCCTCGTAAACGTCGCCGGTAAAGTAGTCTATCCACTTGCCCTCGGGCAGGGTAACCTTCATATCGAACACCGCAACCAGCAGGCTGTCGCCGAACATATAGGAGTTTGTAACATAGTCATATTCGGGACGGTCGGGGTACATAAGAGAGAGGGCGCGGGTCATGGGAAGTGCGGTTTCCGCAGCCTTGTGAGCCATGGAGTAGATATAGGGGAACAGGCTGTTTCTCAGATGAGAGTAATATTTAACCGCCTCGTACAGCTCCTCCCGCAAAAACCAGGGCTGCTGCCAGTTGCGCCAGCCAAGCTGCTGAGTCCAGGGGGAAAGGAAGCCGTAGTGGATACCCTCCTTTGAGATAACCTCCATGTCGCAGGTTACGTTGGAGTGGCCGGAAAGACCGTAGTTAAGCATTGCAACAACGGTGTCGTATCCGCCGCCGGTGTCGCCTGCCCATGATGCGGCGTATCTCTGTGTGCCGGAGTAGAGACATGAGGTGTAAATCACCGCGCGTCTGCCGGTATGACCGGTAAAGCCCTCCTGCATCTGCTTTGTATAGATTACGGGGTACACGTTATGTACTTCATCGTCAAAGTATTTGCCGCCCCAAAGTCTGTCGGGGTGGTCGTTGGACTGGAACGCCGCGTCAAGCTTGAAGGCGGAGGCGCCGTTGTCGCAGAATTTCTTCAGATGGTCAAACCAGGGAATGTCCCTCTGCGTCAAACCGTCCATATACTCAGGGCACGCAAGGTGGGGGTCGAGAATAGAGGCTCCCTCAAAGGAGTATTCCTTGCCCAGCTCCTTTGCACGCTCGCCGCACTGTCTTTCTTCTTCAAACAAAAGGTCGTAATCCTGACACAGCCACAGGCTGAACTTAAAGCCCATTTCACGGAGAGTGTAGAAGAAGGTGTCGGGGCCGCTCTGATTGTCGGGAAGCCAGCCGGGAATGTAGAATCTGTCCTCGTCCCATTTCTTGTATATGCTTCTGTCATAGTGCTGGGTCATCCACTGAGGCTCAAGACCTACCATGTCGCAGGAAATGTCCTCACGGCGGAAGTTGAGACAGTCGTATAGCATTTCACGGGCGTTCGTCTGCTCGTTAAGCACAAAGGTATAGCCGTATGCAAATTTGGGAAGCAGTATGGGATTGCCGGTAATCTTGCCCTGAAGTGTAAGTATATCCGTCAAAGCGCCGCTTTCGGGCACGAACAGATAGAAATCCAGCTGACCCTTGTGCGCCTTTATTGTAAGCAGATTTTTGTCTGCGGCGCCGCAGTCAAAGGTGGAGGCGTAGGTGCAGTTAAGGAGCATGCCCCAGCCTGCGGAGGACATAATGAAGGGCATGGGTCCGTAGGAGGCAACATTGCGCACGTCCAGCCGTGCAACGGAGCCTCTGCGGGCAATGCTCTTGCGGGACTCGTCGCCCAGACCGAACAGACGCTCGTCGTCGGTGAGGGATACGTTCAGGGTAAAGCCGCGGTTTTTATAGGGCTTGCCCTCAAAGCCGTCAAAGGTGAATTTAACGGGCACCTTTGCGCCGCCGAGAGTTAAGCCCCCGTCGCAAACCGTAACAGAAACCCCATCAAGGGAAACGGTGTCGCCGGAAAGGACGGCGTCGGCTTCGCCGCTTTCGCGGAGAATATTATAGCGTGAGAGCAGGCTTTCGGTATACTCGCCGTTTGAGGAAACTCTCACACGGAAAATACCTTTTTCCACGGCTCGGATTTCAAATTCCGTGCCGTTTTTTGTTAGCTTGTACATAGGGAAATCTCCTTATATTGGTATTCTTTTTTTATAATAATCCGGCGCGCCGGTCGTATTATCTGTATTTTCTGTTTTTGTGATTTTTAAGATATATTGCCTTGCCCAGCACGTATATTACGGAGAGAACAACGGCGGAAATCAGCGCCGCAATAAAAAAGCGGCTTTTGGAAAATTCCTTTATCTTATAAAGGCCGTAAAGCATATCGCTGCGGGTAATGTCCGCCGTGGCGATAAGGTCCGTGGTGCCGATAGGCTCGTTTTTGTATAAGGCGGTAACACGGCCCACCAACTGCCCCTTTTGAACAGGAGCCTGCAATTCCTCCGTGTCCGTAGTCCATGAAAGCTTTATTTCCGATTCAATATCCGTGTCGGCGGGAAGATATACGCTGAGGGTGTCCTTTGACACAAGGGTAAAGTAGTCAACGCCCATGGAAAGGGTTACGGGAATTTCGCAAACAGTTTGGTCGGGGGAGAGAACGTCCAGGTACAAAAAGGATTTGAACGCCCAGTCAAGCATAGTTTTTGCGCCGGTATAGGAGCAGATGTTTCCGTCGGCGTCCTTCTCTGCGTCCATTACTACGGCAAGATATGTAAGGGTTCCGTCGGTGGCGGTGGTGACTACGCAGTAGCCCCCCTCAAAGGTGGAGCCTGCGTTCATGCCCCTCGCCTTGTCGTAGTAGTAGTTTTGCTCGTAGTAGAGCGAAAGAAGGCAGTTTCTGTTATAAAGAGTTCTTGCGGAGCTCATATTTGTGGCTTCAACGGTATATTTCAGCATCTCCGCATAGTCCATAAAGCCCGGAGTGTTGTAGGCGCACAGGGCAATGGTGCAGGTGTCCTTTGCGGTGGTGCGCATTCTTTCGTCGTGAATTCCGGTGGGGTTTGTGTAAACCGTGTTGTTAGCCCCTATCTCTGCGGCTTTTGCGTTCATTCTCTGAACGAATTCGGCGGCAGAGCCGCAGGCGGTGTGAGCAAGGACATATGCGGCGTCGTTTGCGCCGTTTACAAGCATGGCGCCTACCATGTCGCCGATTTTCACCGTTTCCCCCGCCATGAGCTTTATGTTGTTTCCCGTCACCTCCGACAGCATGGCGGAGGTAACAGTTACGGTCTCATCCAGCCTGTCTCCCAGTATTTCAAGGGCGACGATTCCCGTCATAATCTTTACCGTGGACGTGGGGAATACGCTTTCCTCGGCTTTGTAAGAGAAAACCGCCGTGTCGTTTTCAAGATTATATAGATATGCCGACGCTATGTTTGAAAGCTGCGGCTCGTCCAGGGCGCTTGCCCCGGAATAGCAGCACAAAGGCACAAGCAAAGCGCACAGCGCAAGAATTATGGATACTGTTTTTTTCAAGATCTGTTCCTTTCAGAATGTTCCGTAAAAATCATACGGCATCTTTCGGCGTCCTTCTTAATCTGCGAAAAAAGAGCGCTTTTGTCGGAAAATTTTTGCTCGTCACGCACCATTTTCAGAAAGTCAATGCGTATGTCCTTTCCGTAAAGGTCGCCCGAAAAGCCCACAATGTTTGTTTCGCAGTTCACCTTGTCTCCGTCGTTCAGGGTAGGGCGTATTCCCACGTTGGTCGCCCCCGGAAAAACCTTGCCGTCAACGGTGACGGCTGTGGCGTAAACTCCGTATTTGGGAATTATCATACCCTGCAGGATTTCCTGATTTACGGTGGGGGTCTGAAAAAGGCTGCCTAAGCTTTTTCCGTGTATTACGGGGGAGGTAAGCGAAAAGGGGTGCCCCAGAAGCTTCTCTGCGCCCTCGGTATCGCCGCAAAGTATCATTTCCCGGATAATGCTTGAGGAAATCTCACGCCCCTCAGTTGTAACGGGCGGGATAACCGTGCATTCAATGCCGTATTTGCCGCAAAGCCTTTTAAGCTCCTCGGCGTTTCCCCTGCCGCCCTTGCCGAATCGGTAATTGAAGCCGCATACAACCCTTGAAAGGCGAAGCCGTTTATTAAGATACTCCCCCACGAATTCCTCGCAGGAGAGGTTTTTAACAAGGGAAAAATCCTCCATTACGGCGTAGTCAAGACCGCAAAGGGAAAAAAGCCTCAGCCGCTCTTTTGCGTCGGTAAGAAAGGGGGTGGGGGAGTTGGGCTTGGCAGGCTCCGTAAAGGTCCACACCGCACATGGAGGCGTTTTCAAAGCCTCCTCAAAGAGCGCTTTGTGTCCTAAATGAACGCCGTCAAAGTTGCCCAAAGCCGCAGTACAGCCTGCAGGCAAAGCGTCTGCGGGAAGGCAGCACGGCAGTTTATAGATTTTCATGGATTATTCAAGTCCCAGATAATTTTTAAC
>JAQXKW010000250.1 GCA_029010655.1 Clostridia bacterium
CTCAGGAGCCTGCCGCCGCAGCCGGCGGTTGGACAGATACCGGAGACGGTATATATGTAGAAGCAACCTATCCGTGGGCGGCAAATGTAGTCATTAAAGGCGAGTGCAATGTTTCAAGTACTTACCGCAAAGCGGTAGAGCTGTATACGGTAGAGGGCAAGGGCCCGGGATCGATAAAGATTTACGGCGGAACCTTTTCACCGGAAGTGACCGAATATTTGGTAACGGAGCAGACACCGTAACCGCAGTCAGAATCAAGGAGGAAGCATGAATTCAGAAAAGCGAAAACAACCCCTCCCGTTTCGGCTGTGCCTTGTGGGCGTACTTTGCGCATCGCTGCTGATTCTGGGAATCGGAACGGCACAGGCAAGGTATCGCAACAGTACGGAGAAAGATATTGCATTTCAGGCTGAACAGTTAAAACAGGTATTTCTGTGGAGCGATACGGGCGGAGAGCTCTCCGACCTTACCCCTCTTGCCGATTGGACTCAGACGAAAGGCGGCGGAGCAAAGCTCAGCTTTAAGGTGAGCAACGGCACATCGGAGGAATCGTTTTGCAGTGAGCCTCTGTCATTTAATATAAGAGTAGCGGCAAGCCTGGGAATAATGCAGAATACCGACAACGTAAGGGTATGCCTTAAAATAGACGGCGAGCAGTATACGGCTGTGGCCGAGCCTATCCTTAAAGGCACAAGCCGCTATGAAAAGTTCGGGCCGGGAGTAATATACAGCTTCTATGACGAAAAAGGTGTCGAGCTTTCATGGCAATTAACGGAAGACAGTCTCTCCGTTGTGAAAGCCGAGCTTACCGTGGAAGGCGTCGGGGAGTATGCAGGTCTTTTGAGACTGGAAGCCACGGCGTTCTGAAAAGCGAAAAACGAAAAGGGAAAGGCAGGGTGCTGATTGAATAAAAAGATACTTATGATTGCCTGTGCAATACTGGCGGCAATAACAGTAGGCTCTTTATCTCTGCGGCTTATGCCTGCCGGCTTTGCACACAGCCAAAATACAGCAGTTTGGCAGGGCGCAGTTTTCCCTCCGGAGGAGAAAACCGTAAAAAGCGATTTGCTGTCGCAGTCAGGTCAAACGGTAATTCTTAATGGTATATTGAGCGAGGAGAAACCCGTTGTTGTCAGTATTATCAGCAGCGGCGCCTCGGTAAAGGGAAGCTTTTCCTGCAGTATGACAGAAGAAGCGGGAAAGTATCTGGCGGCTACTTTTGATGAAACACAGATTACGGTAGGAGACGGCGAGACAAAAACGGCAACTCTTACGCTGACAGCCACGGAAGAAGGTAAAAACCTTACGTCCGTAATAACGGAAACCGTTCATGTTGAATGGAAGTCGGAACAGAATGAAATACTTTCGGCGGATATTCTTGTCCCTTTGGGAACTGCCCCTGAGACAGACCCTGCGGCAGAAGCCGAACCGGAAAAAACGGAAGTAAATACACTTATTACGAATTATACGCCGACCTTTTCAGATGAAGTGCCTGTCGGCATTCAGCTTTCTCCGGGAGAAGGCTGTGAAAAGGTACTGCTTAATTGGAACGGCGGGAATTTTCCGAGCCTTGTAAAATATACGGTTAATAACAAGTCATACGTGCTTTACGACGGAGGGGTAATTTCAATTCCGTCAGCAGATATTACAGAGAATACTGCTACCGTATTTTTGGACTTTTCCAATACGACAGCAGAAAAGGGAGATTATTATATAAGCGCCGTCGAATATGTCGGTGAGAAGATACAAACACAGATAGTAAACGTGACAAAAGCAGAAAAGGGAATAAGTGCGGAGCCTGCCGGCACAAAGGTGCTGACGGAAACGAATTCCCTGAATTTGTATTTCGGGGAATGGAAAAACTGTGTAGGTACCCTTGCCCTGTACCGTCTGGAGACCGATGAGTCGGGAAACATGGCCTGGGTAAAGCTTGAGGAAAATTCCGGAATAGATGTAAGTCTTTCTGAGGACTATCGCTTGCAAATATCCCTAAAGGAGCCTTCCCCGCCGGCAGGAACCTATCAGTTTGAGACTGTGTGGAAATTCTGCGGCGTAAGTATGGCAGAAATAAAAAGCGTGTTCTTCGTTCAGTATGACGGACTCACCGCTTCCGAAAGTTAAAAAAACAAAGAAAAACAGCCGGGTTTCGGCTGTTTTTTTCTTTGTTTTTCATATTAATAGTTCCAGTAGTAATCGTTTACGCTGGTAAGCAATTCGTCTGCATATACGCCCTCGCCGGAGTTGCGGCTTACAAGCACGTCGGCGCTGTCAATATACTGATAGCCCTTGTATGCGTCGCAACGAACAGTTGTGCCCAGGGGAAGGTTTACGGAAAGACTTTCAAGCGGATTGTCCACAACATTTTTAATGCCGGTCTGCTTGTTATAGTCGCCGTTTTCAAAGTGGAAACGGTATGCTACGAAGAAGTTGTTTACGTCTGTTTCAAGATGGAAATCGGAAGTATCGCAGTTTATGATAATCATTTTAGACTCATTATCGATAATGTCGATACCCTTAACGGTATATCTTGAGGGATCATTAAGAGCCTTTTTTCTGAGCTCTATGAATTCCTTTGCATGAACGACCTTCATTCTGTAAACAACCGTTCCGCAAAGCCCGTTGCCGTCTTCGTCATAAATGCCGTTTTCCCAGTTGACAGAGCACATCTGGAAGGTGTACTCCTCGCCCACAGCGACCTCTTTCATTTCGCCGCCGTAGTAAACTGTTCCGTCGCCGAATTTAACAGCCATTCGCTTAGGCGTGTCAATTCTGATGCTCAGTTTTTCGCTGTCCTCGGGAGAGGGAGGTGTAACGGCTTCACCCTTGTTAGCCCAGATAGAGGTTGTATTTACGGGAACAGTGTACTCTCTTGTTCCGAGAAAAGCAGTCTGTGAGGTAAGAGCGTTATCATAGCCGATTGTGTCTCCACAGCTGAATTCTGCGGCGGTGTTTTCTACTGCGGATATTCCCCGTGCTACCGCATAAAGGGTAACGCCGTCCGAAACTGTAATTCTCTGAGAAACGGGATAGGAGCCGTTTACAGGGTTTTTGGAAGAACCGCTTCCTATTGCATAGGTGCCGGGAGGAGCAACTGCGACAACATTTGCGTTGCCGAAAATGTCAATTTTTCCGCCGGTGTGAGTACCTCTGCCGGAGCCGATAGCCGCTCCGCCGCCCTGGCTTGTGCCGCCTCTGTTGTCATCGGTGGCAACGGCAATTACCTCGGCGTTTCCGCTGATAGAGATATTTACCTTGAACGCATCTGCGTCGTACTTTGAGCCCTTGCTTGTACCTCTGCCGGAACCGATACCTGCGCCGCCGCAGGAGCCTACGGCGATAACCTTGCCGCCGCTGATTGAAATATCTCCGGCAGACGCACCGTAGCCGCCGCCTATACCTGCCGCAAATGTGTCGGGAACGGTTATGCCGTTTGCGGCATCGTCGTCATAGGTTGCTGGATTCATATAATCGAATTTGCTGAAGTCCATCTTGAAGGCGGCGGCATAAACCGTACCGCCGGAAATTGAAATGTGACCTGCGTCGTAATCGCCCACAGCCGCAACGGGAGCGGCGCCGCCGCTGGTGCCGTAACCTGAGCCGATACCTGCACCGCCGTCACTGCCGAAGGCATATACGGTACCGCCGCTTACGGTAATATTTCCGCCGTTAACATGGTTGCCGGAGCCGATAGCCGCCGCTCTGCTTCCGCCGTAAGCGTAAATTGTGCCGCCTGCTATTGTAATATCGCCGCACTTTATCCGCTCGTCTTCGGGAAGGTTAAGCTCGGTTCCGTAGGAGCCGATAGCCGCGCCGTATTTACCTCCGGTTACGGTCAGCGTTCCGCCGCCCTTAACCGTAAGGGAGCTTCCCGCTTCAACGTAAATACCGCAGGAAACAGCGGACGCATCGCCGCAGACGGTGCTGTCGCCCACAAGCTCAAGAGTAACTGCGGAATTGTTGATTATTGATATTGCGTTTCCCGTACTGCCCACAGACGCATTGTCAAGGGTAAGGGTTACCTTTGCCCCGTCGATTGTAATGCTGTCCGCAGACTGAACGGTTTCACTGCCGTCGGTGTTGATAACTACTGAATTCCCTGCAGAAACCGCAACTGCTGTGCTGAGTATAATGCAGAGAGTCAGTAGAACCGACAGCACGCCTTTAAGCCTTTTCATGGTAAATCCTCCATATCTGTTGGAAGTATCTTTCAAAAACAAAAGCCGGGTTGCAATTTGTGAAAACTGCAACCTGGCAAGCATAACAAAATAAATGTCTTAGCCCCACGGCTTTGTGCCCCTGCCTTTCGGCAGGTTTACCCAATATGTTTTTGTGACTGTATTATACAGTATCTTTTTTTATTTGTCAATATTTTTTTGGAATTTCTTGCAAAAATCAACCTATTCCGTTTTTAAGGAGGGCTTTTCTTAGAATTTCGCTTCTGTCCTCAGGGGAAAGCTTGCTTTTTCTGCCGTATTGAGTAAACTCCGAAGCCCCCTTTTCCACGGTGTCTTTTTCTGCATTATTTATTTGATTTATCTGTGCTGTCTCTCCCACGGCTGTATCTGCCGCAATTGCCGCAGCAGGGATTTCAACGGTATTTTGCTCGGAAGCGGGAACAGCGTCGGGGGACTGCTCGGCGTTTTCCTCGGCTGAATCGGCTGTCACGGGAGCCGATTCCGTGGTGTTTTGCTTTTCGTCCTCAGAGGCGGCAAGGGGGATTTCTTCGGTCACGGTAACAACTGCTTCTTCTTGCTCTGTCTGTGTGCTCATATCCGTGACGGTATTTTCCGAAGGCTCTGCCGCAACAGACCCGTCGGGGGCATCTGGGGACAAATATTCCGACGCCTGAAGCTCGTATTCGGAAAGTCTTTTTTCCGCATCCTTGTGTGCGGCGTCAACGGTGCTTTTTATCTGTCCGTAAATTCCGGCAAAGGCCTTTGCCTTTTCAAGAACCGTGTCGGCAGTCTGTGCAACGCTGTTTATATCCTTATTAAGAGCGGCAATAATATTCTTTATATCGCTGTGAAGTGCTTCGTATTCGCTGACGGTTTCCCCTGTGTCTCCCAGCATTTCTTCAAAGCGGTTATCAACAGCCGAAAGAAGGCTCTGTGCGGTTTCCTTGGAATCGCAAACAATCTCGTGACCCGCACCGTATGCGCGCCTGTAAATCTTTGCAATATCCCCGAAAACTATCTCTCTCTGCGAAAGCTCGGCTTTCAGCCTTTCGTTTTCCGTCACCGTGTCGGACAGCTGTTTTGTAAGCTCGGACACCCTGCGCTTTGCGTTTTCTGCTTCTTTTTCAAGCCTTTTATTATCCGCTTCGGCATTGTCCAGCTTTTTTGTAAGCTCGGAGAGCGCCGCGTCCACATCTGCTTTTTTGTAACCGCCGAACATTGACTTTTTGAATTCGTTCATATGATCACCGCACTTTGATAATTTTTTTCATTATAAATCCTTTGGCGGATTATGTCAAGTTAAAATAACACATGAAAATGTTTTTTGTCAAAAGGTATTGCAATTTGGGGATTTATATGGTATAATCCCCGTAAAGTAAAAAGGCAAAGCACGTGAAAGCGTGCGGCGCAAAGCTTTGAATCTAAACCCGTAAAGGTCATGATTGTCAGGCTGCACTAATAAAGGGCATTTCAGGATGCCTCTTTATCTGTGCGGCTTTTTTGTTGTTTTGAGAAAATGCAAACGATAAAGCCTTATCCGAAAACAGATAATCCTATTTATTCAATAAGGGAGAATTAATATGAAGAAAAGCGCACTTATAATAGCGGTACTGGCGGCGGCGACCGTCTTTCTGGCGGGTTGCGGAAATATTGACCCGAGCGTAAAGGAGGACACAACCGAGCCGGAGGCACAGTACGGTGAGGTCAGCGAGGACGAAAATGCCGTCCCCGAGTACATAAATGCGGACGCTCTCGCCCGCAGAAGCTATGAGCTGTGTTATCTCCTGGGACAGGACAGCTTTAACACCCCTGACGAAATTTCCGTAAATGCGCTGGTTCAGTATTCCTTCTGCCATTTGTACTACGATAATCTGACGGACATGCCCCGCTCGGGCAGTAAGCTGCGTCAGGCGTCCGTCAGCGATATAAGCGGAGAAATCGAAAGGCAGTTCGGTGCTGTTAATACGGATATAACAAAGGCGGATCTTTATAACGGCGGCAAGCAGTGCTTTGAAATGTGGGAGCCTTTGTACGGCAGGGATATATACTATAAGGTATCCGTCAGCCGCGACGGGGATCACACGTATAAGGTTCGCACTGCGTTTTACGGCGATTCCGAAAAAAACGAGACAGTCGGAAAAACCGTTTTGACCGTAGAGGATGTTTCGGGACAGGTACTGATAAAAAAACTTACATCGTCAAAGTAAGGAGGCGTCTGAATTGAACGGGGAAAAAACTCTTGAAGAGCTGAAAAAAGAAAACGAAGAATTGAGAGAGCTTCTTTCGCAGGTTTGCAGGGCGTATGAAATTCTGGATAATGTGGTAAAATCCTGCCCGGGCAATTTATCAAAGAACGGAGCGGACGCTAC
The DNA here is from genome assembly GCA_029010655.1 of Clostridia bacterium. Classification (GTDB taxonomy): domain Bacteria; phylum Bacillota; class Clostridia; order Oscillospirales; family CAG-272; genus Avispirillum. The sequence continues at coordinate 6,545 of JAQXKW010000250.1, forward strand.
CGTAGACAGCAAATCGGACGTAAAAGAGCTTTTGAAAAAATACTCTCGCATATAAGGGGCAGTAAATGAGCAGAATTACCCAAATTCCCAAAAAACTGAAAAGCGCGTTTACAAAGCAGGCAGGCATGTGGCTGCTTTTGGAGCTTGCCGCCGTTATTCTGATTACCACTGTTGCCGGAAACTATATTTTCAACTACGTGGGCGGCACTGTTTCATCAAAAACCGATGTAAGCACTTGGGAGTATATCTATACAAACAGTGCCGAGACACCGGCATATTCGGCGGGCAGGGATTGGAGCACTGCCAATACGCTGACCCCCATGTCAAAGGAAAAAACAGGCTCATATCTGCACCTTAGGGGAACTTTTGCGGGAAAGGATTTTGAGCAGACCTTTGTTATTAAAACGGATTTCGCACCTGTAAAGATTTCGCTTAACGGCACAGAGGTTTATAACAATCATTACGGGGAAAGCGAATATACGGGAAACTGCTACAATGCGGTTAAGGTCCCCGCTTCAAACGGCGGCACATTGGCGGAAATATCAATCCGTCTGCCTTTTTCCGCCGAGCTTCAGACATATTTTTCCGACAGCGGAAAAAGCGCGGCTTATACTGTAAACACAAGCCTTGTTTTTTCGCTGATTGTTCTTTTTATCGGTACTCTTTCTCTGGTATCTTCGTTAATAGGAGCCGCAGTTAAGAAAAAACACCTGAGCATTACCGCCTCCCTGCTTATAACGGCATACGGTGCGGCGGCGGTGATGCCCGCAGTTTCCCGAGGGAGCTATCTTTTGAATTTCCCCCGGTTTTATAATATTTCCGCCGCGGCGGAGCTGTTCGTTATAGTTCTGTTTTTGGCATCGGTTGCCTATGTGCTGAAAATAAAGGATAAGGGAATAGTATTTTCCCTGTGCCTTTGCGCTGTGACCGTGGGTGCGGTGCTTTTCCCCGAAAGCGTTTCTCTCCTAAAAATCGCATATGTTGTTGCCTCTGTTGCCGTTTTTTCGGCAACGGTTGCCTTGGCGGTCAAGTGCAAGGGGCTGTTAAACAGGAGAATTCAGTACGCAAAGAGCATTTTTACCGTGCTTTCATTTTTGGCTTTACTGGAACTCCTGTGCGGTATTTTGCAAATGACAATGCAGTACAGGGTCAGCTTTTCATACTGCCTTTTGGAAGGCGAGTTTATTTTCCTTTGCGTTATTACGGTTATTTTGTCGGCAAGGCTGTTTGCCAACCGAAATCCGCAGATTGTGGAGCTCAAAACCGCAAAATACAGCGAATACGTTACAAAGGTCGCCGACCTTATGAAGCATGTGCTGAGCCTTGACTCCGAGGAGGAAATATGCAAAACCGTTGCAGACGGCGTTTACGGTCTGTACGGAGATGTGTCGGAGCATATTGAGGACGGGGGGCTTGCCTTCTCAGTTTCGGTAAAGGAAAACTCACAGTACAGGGAAATATATAACAAATCGCTGAATGAGAGGGTAAATTATTCTGCAATTGAACACAGATGCGCCGACAGCGGAAGCGGCTGTATTTTTGCGGAAACGTATTTTGACCTTGTCTTCGGGAATAAAAACGGTTATCATCTTTTCTTCCACTTTGAGGGAATAAAGAACGGTCTTTCTTCGTTTTTCATCAGTATAATTGCAACGCTTTATAGCTGTATCGAGGTCGCCGTCTCGCATTTTTCCTTAAACGGCGGGGAAATCGAAAACAGGGAAATCGAAATTTTCTCAAAGCTTGCCGATAATACGGAAATCAGCAGCGGAAACAACGCAGATCATCTTGAATGTGTTGCGTATTTCACGAAAATCATGCTGAAAGCTCTGGGCTATTCCGAGCAAATCTGCGAAACTGTCTCCAAAGCGGCAATGCTCCACGATATAGGCAAAATCGCCATACCCTCCGAGATTACCAACAAGGCGGGTCTCCTTACGGAAGGCGAGCGGGAGATTATAAAAAAGCATACGGAATACGGCCATATTCTGCTGTCCGTTTTTGACGACGATTTTATGAGATATGCTGCCGTAATAGCAAGAGAGCATCACGAAAGGTATGACGGCAAGGGCTACTACGGAATAAACGGAGAAAGCATAAACGAATACGCCCGTGTGGTAACCGTTGCGGATACGCTTGACGCACTTACCACAAAGCGTTCCTATAAGGAAGCGTGGCCTTTTGATACGGTTGTTGAGTACATAGACTCCAATTCGGGAACAATGTACGACCCGAAGGTGGTTTCCGCAATGCACCTGTGTATGGATGAAATTAAAAAAAGAGTATCGGAGAAAGAGTAAATGAACCATAACCGAAGCGAAGACCGAACCGATTTTACGGCTTCGGAGGAGGAAATCCGATTTGACCCGTCAAAAGAGCAGGAAAAGAAAACCGGGGAAGAGGTCAAAAAGGTAAAAAAGCAAAGAAAGGTCAAATGGTATTTTCTTATACCTCTTGTTCTGCTTTTGGCGGCGGCAGCCATGCTCATAGGCTGGCATTTTGTTCCCCCCACTTATCTTAACGTGTGCGTGCTCGACAAAACAATACTTACGGTTGAAGCCGATAACGATATTGATATACGCTCGATATACCGCAAGCACCAGGGCTTTTTCTGGCTTTTGGAGCAGCAGAAGTATGTTTTTGAGAACGGCAGCTTTTACGATACAAAAACCGATTATTTCGGCCATATGGTCAACGAAACCGGTCAGATTGAGTCCAACAGAGAGCTTTCCTCTCTCGATTATTCTCCAGATTTGATGTACGTGGCCGACGTTTACGGTGCGGTGGACGATACCTACGGATATTTTGACAGCTCCGTGGCAAAGGGATCCGGCGTTTCGGTGGACGATATGTCGGTTATTTCATACGCATATGAAACAGGCGCTACGGTGATTGCCGAAATGGAGCTTTTCAATTCAAACCTTGACAGCTCAATCTATTCACAGCTTTCGAGCATGTGCGGGGTAAAGCCTACCGGCTGGGTCGGACGGTATATTTTTGATTTGCAGGATTTCACCGACGTTCCCGACTGGGCTCCGCCCATGTACGAAAAGCAGGAGGGCGTAGAGTGGCAGTTTTCCGGTCCGGGAATACTTCTCGTTTCGGCGGACAGGATAATCGTGCTTGAACAGAAGACCGATTTTGAGTCAAAAAATCTTCTGAAAATACATATAAACTCCGATTATGAAAAGGAATTCAAAAGCTGTGATAAGGTGAATTTCTATAACTGGTTTGAAATAGTCGAGCCAAACAGCGATACCGAGGTTATAGCCGGCTTTGAATTTGACGTAAACGCAACGGGCATGGAAAAGCTGAAGGGCGTGCTGAAAAGCCCTGTTTTTGCGGCGGCAATGAGAAAGAACGCCGAGGGCAAGGCTCCCGTATATTATTTTGCGGGAGATTTCAACGATTACGTCAATCACGAAAACTACAACAGGTTTTTGTTTGCAGACACGGTATACAGGTGGATATCCTACGACCGTCAGGGCGATATAAGCAATTTCTACTGGAACTTTTACAATCCCTTAATGAAGAAAATTCTTTCCGATATTGAGCCGAGAGTAAAAACCGACGATACGGAGGGAAAAACCGCACCGGCAAGAATAGGCGAAAACGGCTTTCAGATATATTCCCACGGGGAATGGAGAGATACGGTAATCAATGCAGTAAGCATTAATGCAAGCGAGCCGGGCGAAAAAGGGTATTCCAGAAACTATTCCTTCTATCAAAGCCTTGTGGACGAGGCGGTAAAAATAGGCGCAAACTGCATATACGCAAAGGATATTTTGCCGCCTGAATTTTACAGAGCCGTCCACGCAAACAACTCCGGCACAAATGCCGCGAAAATCTATATTATTCAGAATATAAAGCTCAGCGGCGACTCCGACGGGAAATATGTGACCGAAAGGATAAAATCCGCCGTAGACGCCCTTCACGGAAACGGCTCCGTAACGGACGGTGACGGGGAACAGAAATCCACGTATTTTATTGACGTTTCGGATTATGTGCTTGCGGTAACGGCAGAAGTGTCCCAAATGCCGCAGGATTATTCGTTTTCGGGGGCATATGCGGAAGGGGAAAGGGAGACCGGATTTTCCGCCTTTCTTTACGATACGCTTCAAAGCTGTGCTGTGGACTCTTACGGATACCTTGTGCCTGTGGGCATATATGAGGAAGCCTCTCTTATACAGGGAAGCGGCATGGAGGAAAATGGCGCATACAGCCTTAACGGGATTGTAACCGACAAAGCTTGCAAAGAAGGTTACTTCTTTACCTGTACGGATTTTGAAGGAATATCTGCCCTTATGTCGTCAAACGAATCGGGACTTGCCGACAAAAGCGATAAATATGCCTATACCTTTGAAGCCCTGAATAAGGCGGCAAACGGTCGGCTTTTCGTGTGCGGTGTAGGTGTGTCCTCTGCCGACGGAATGGGCCAAAGAGCGGCAGTTACCGAAAAGGCTCAGGGACAAAGGACGGCGGCAATGCTGAAATCTGCGGACAGCGCAGGGGTGCTGTGTGCGGTGGCGGCGGACCTTAACGACGATTGGTCGGCAGTTTCCCATGAAATGTATCCCTTCACCGTAACACTTGAAAATAATCACTTGTGGCAGAATACGGCGGACCCTGCCCAAACCACGGGCTTTGTGGCTTTCGACGCAGAGGCGCCGGAGGAAACTGGAATTAACCTTGCCGACGACGACAGAGTTCAGATGTTGTCCCTTTCTTCAAACGAAGGATATTTCTATATAACCGCACAGCTTCTGACGGAAATCGACTATACCGCAGAGAAGCTGTTTATCGGAATAGATACCTATCAGCGCAATGACGGCGAATATTATTATTCAAAGGAATATACCCCGACCGCCCTTTCGGGTATGGAGTTTGTGATCAGCTTCGACGATAAGAGGGAAGCCGCCCTTTATGTTGTTTCCTCATATGACAGAAACAGCGGCTCATATGCCACAAAGGAAAGCTATTCCGGCGCATACAGCCTTGTGTCAAAGCTTACCTACGGCGGCTTTTCTTCCGGGGACAACCAGTTTTATCAAACAGGCTCCACCGTATATATAAGAATTCCGTGGACGTGGCTTAATGTGACGGACCCGTCACAGAAGATTGTGCTGAATAACGAGGGGGAGCTTTCCGGTCAGGCAAAAACGGTCACCACAAACGGCGCCGTTGTGTCGGTGCTGATTGCTGACAAGCAGACCAAAGACCAGCTTTATCTTTTCCCGGAAACAAAGCAGGACCCCGCATATAAAACCTATAAATGGTCAACATGGGATACGGTTTCCTATAATATGCGGGAAAAGGAGAGCTTTGCTCTCATAAGAAGCTATTTTTCATCTAAATGATTTTTCTAAAAGGAGCTGTAAATATTGCACTACGAATTGTTTGCGGTATTATGTATTATTGTGTGCCTTCTGATACTGGGCGCAGAATATCTCTGGCTCTCCCTTCTTGCAAAGGAACAGGAGGACCACAAAAATAAATATACAGCCGCCGCGAAAAAAATTGAAAGCATGGTTGAGGGCATTCTTTACAGTCCCACCGAACAAAGCAGGAAAAACGAAACCGAGGCGCTGAAAAAGCTTATGGGAGACGACCCGCACCTTTTTGAAATCATAAGCGCACAGCTTTGCTTTTGGGAGGAATACGGCGGGGACGACGCCTTTGAAAACAAAGCGGAGGTTATTGACAGCGTGTACGAGGCGCTGGACCCCGTCAAGCTGTTTTCCGATATTCTTAAATCGGGGAATAAGTATAAAATAGGCTATGCGTGCAGACGGCTTGCGGATTATGACGCCTACGATTATTTAGGCGATATTTACGACCTTTCAAAAAGCAGGAACCGCAATGTTGCCTATAACGCCGCAATGGCTCTTTCAAGGCTCGGCTACGCCGAGGGCGTTGCGGAATATGTTCTCCGTATAGAAAACGATAAAAGGTATTCCTTCAGAATAATAAACGAGCTTTTCGCAGGCTTTTCCGCCGACCGTGCCGAGCTTGCCGACCTGATTTTTGAAAAGTGCGACAGCTATATGAAGGCCGTGGTTGTAAAGGCAATAGCGCCGTACGGAATCAAGCGGTTCAGACAGCTTTTTATAGACGGTACCGTAAGCAAAAACACCGATATGCGTATAGCATGCGTAAAGGCGCTGGGAGAGCTTGCCGACCCTCGAGACGAGCATCTGCTGCTTACCGCCGCAAAGGATAAGGACTGGGTTGTGCGGTCTTCTGCGGTGAAGGGGCTTCAGAAGCTGGCGACCCCCGCCGCCGTGCAGGGGGTAAAGGACGCAACCAAGGACAAGGAATGGTGGGTCCGTCAGGCGGCGGCATACTCCCTTGTTGATATGAACGTGAATATATCCGAAATCGAGGACGTTTTAAGCGGATACGACAAATATGCTTCAGACGCGGTAAAGTATGCTCTTTACCGTGCTGTTGACCTGAAGGAGAGCTAAAGTGAATTTCATTACATACGTACGGTATTTTATTGCCTTTTTCGACTATTTTTGTATGGCGTTTACCGTTACGCTCAGCCTTATATACATAATCCAGCTTGTGATTTCCTTTGTCAGGGTGAGAAAAGACGATAAGCTAAGGCAGTCCAACGACTACGGCAGATATGTTTCAAGCGAAAATCTTCTGCCTATATCCCTTATTATCCCCGCCTATAACGAGGAAGAAAATATCGTGTCCAATATAAAGTCTCTCATGAAGATAGACTACCCGCAGTTTGAAATAGTGGTCGTAAACGACGGTTCAACCGACCGCACCCACGACCGTATTGTGGAGGCTTTCGGACTTTACGAAATCGAAACGGCGGTAAAAACCTCAATCCCCACAAAGGAAGTGCGCGGGGTGTACTACAACGTGGACTATCCGAAAATTATATACGTAGACAAGGAAAACGGAGGAAAATCCGACGCGCTTAACGCAGGAATAAATATCTCCTCCTATCCTCTGTTTGCATGTCTCGACGCAGACTCCCGTATTGAACCCGACGCATTGCTGAAGCTTTCCATTGAGTTTCTCAAAAATACGGACACCATAGTGGCGGGCGGTCTTGTGCGTATAGCAAACGGCTTTAAGATAAAGGACGGACGTGTGAGCGGCTTTACCATGCCGCCTAAAATGATAGAGAGATTTCAGATTGTGGAATACTACCGTTCATTTTTGTCAGGCAGGGTAAGCTGGGGCGCGGCGAACTCCATGCTGATAGTATCTGGAGCCTTCGGCGTGTTCAAAAAGCAGGCTGTTATCGACGTGGGCGGCTATAAAACCAATACTATCGGCGAGGACATGGAAATTGTCGTCCGGCTTCACAAATATATGAAAATACACAGAAAGAAATATAAGATTATCTTTTGCGAGGACGCCGTCTGCTGGACGCAGGGACCAATGTCCGTGGCGGATATTCGGAGCCAGCGCCGCCGTTGGCAGATAGGACTGCTTGATACGCTGAAATCTCATATATCCATGCTGTTCAATCCACGGTACGGGGCAATAGGTCTTTTTGCAATACCGTATAACTGGATATTTGAGCTTTTGGGTGCCGTTGTGGAGGTGCTGGGATATTTCATAATTCCTTTTTCCCTTATTTTAGGGGAGCTTAATATGTTCTTTTTCACCATATATTTCTTAGTTGCCGCACTTTTGGGAGTAATTTTGTCAATAGGCAGTCTTATTCTGGAGCAGTTTACCAGAAAGAACATAATGAGCGCAAAGCAGTGCCTCTCTCTTTCCCTTTATGCGGTTATTGAGAATTTCGGTTACAGACAGATGATAACTGTTTTCCGGCTTGAGGGTATATTAAAATACCGCAAGCTGCGTAAAACATGGGGCAAAATTAAAAGAAAGGAAGTGGAGCAATGAAGAAGGTCTTAATTTCTGTCATTGCAACGCTGCTGGTTTTGGTTTGTCTTGCGCAAACAGGGCTTCTTGAAATATTCGGTATTCACGGAATATCGTTTTATTCAAAGAAAAAGGAAAAGGAAGAAAACGCCTCGGGCAGCGGATTTGAGGAATATACGGAAAGTCAGACCGGTGTCAGCTACCGCTTCAAAACAAAAGGCGATTACTTCTACGTGTACGAAGACAGCGAATGGAAGCAGCTGTTTATGTGCGGCGTAAATATCGGCGCAACAGAGCCGGGGCTGTTTCCGGGAGACCTTACAATATCTTACGAAACATATTACCGCTGGTTCGGATATATAAGCGAAATGAACTGCAACTGTATCCGTATATATACGCTTATGCCGCCACAGTTTTATCAGGCTCTTAACGATTTCAACAACAGCGCAGATAATAAGCTTTATTTGTTTCAGGGCATATGGGTAAATGAGGAGGATATAGAAAGGCTTTCCGACGCATATGCGGAGAACGAAAAAATCCTTAACGATTTTACGGCGGACGCCGTAAATCTTGTGAACGTAATCCACGGCAATGCCAAAATCGCAGAAAGCGCCGGCGAGGCTTTCGGCACATATACCGCCGACGTGTCAAAATGGCTTGCGGGCTGGATTGTGGGTATTGAGTGGGACCCTAATTTTGTCATGAATACCGATAATCAGCACCCCGATAAAAAGGACTACGACGGCGAATACCTGTATACGCAGACCGCCTCTCCCTTTGAAGCCTTTTTGTGCCGCGTGGGAGATGCCATGATAAAATACGAAACGGAGAATTATAAATTCCAGTCTCCCTTTGCCTTTACAAACTGGATAACCACAGACCCGCTTACGCACCCCAACGAGCCCCATGAGGACGAGGATAAGGCAACGGTAAATACGGAGAACGTAAAATGCCGTAATTTCGGTCCGGGAATGTTTGCGTCCTATCATATTTATCCCTACTATCCCGACAGCCTGAATTATCAGGAGGACTATCTTGAGTACGTGGACGAGGAAGGCAACGTCAACACATATACGGCGTATCTTGAGGATTTGAAGCTGGCGCATACCATACCCATAATCGTTGCGGAGTTCGGAGTGCCCACATCGAGAGGTATGGGACACGAGAGCGTTATGGGCTATAACCAGGGAATGGTAGACGAAACCGACCAGGGCGAAATGCTCATAAATATGTTTGAATGTATTAAAGAAGCAAAATATGCAGGCGGCATCGTATTTACATGGCAGGACGAATGGTTTAAGCGAACATGGAACAATGTTATGTTCGATATTGCGGACCGCCGCCCGTTCTGGTCCAATATTCAGACTACGGAGCAATGCTTCGGCGTGCTTGCCTTTGACCCCGGAGCGGACAGCATGGCATGCTACGTGGACGGGGATATTTCCGAGTGGAAGTCGGCGTCTCCCCTTGTAACAACGGAGCAGGGAAAGCTCTATGTTAAAAGCGACGAACGGTACCTGTACCTTATGCTTGACATGGAAGACTATGACTTTGAAAACGAAACCTTGCTTATTCCCGTAAATACAATTGCCGACCAGGGCAATACAAAGTCCTCTCAGTTCAATGCGGAGTTTGACGAGGGAGCCGATTTCCTTATCTGTATAAACGGCAAGGACAATTCTCATATATACGTTGATAAGTATTACGACGCCTTTAATTACTATTTCCTTGAGTCCAAAAAGCTAAGCGATATAAAGGCAGAGGAAAACGCAAACGAGAAGGACAGCGGCGTTTTCGATATAATGCGTCTGTGCTACGGCTACAACCTTACGGTGAAGGGAACCGGCGAAACGGTGCCCGATAAGGCTTACGAAACCGGAAAGCTCCGCTACGGAAACGGCAATCCCGGTTCAAAGAATTATAAGTCCTTGTCTGATTATTGCTACGGGGACGGCAAGCTTGAAATAAGAATACCGTGGCAGTTGCTTAATGTTATGGACCCGTCAGGCAAACAGCAGATTTCGGATTTTTGGCAGACGCAGGTAATCTCGCCGCAAAGTTTCGAGGGCTTTGATATAGGCTTTGCATATAAAAGCGACGGGTCTGAAACAGTCTCTGTTTCCCTCAGCGGCAGTTACGAATACAGCGGCTGGAATACCCCCTCATGGCACGAGAGACTGAAGCCCGCCTACTATGAGCTTCAGGACTATCTTGCACAGTACAAGGAAAGTGAATCCAAATGAAAAGACTTATTTCCGTTTTTTTGCTTATAGCTCTGATTTTCTCCGTGATACCTGCCTTCGGCGGCTGTAAAAACAGGGAGAAAAGCTCCTATCCGTCCGTTGAAAAAAGCGTAAAGCTTCCGGAAAGCAGTATAGATTTCGATTTCTTTGCGGCGTCAAACGGCTATTTTTACCGCAGAACGGAAGGCGGCTCCGACCTATATTACGTGAGAGGGGTCAATATGGGGCTTACCTCGGCGCTGACCGACCTTTCAAACCCCAACGTGTCCTATGATACTTACCTTGAGTGGTTCGGTCAGATAAAGGAAATGAATGCAAACACGGTAAGAGCCTTTACCGTTATGAACCCGGATTTTTACAGGGCGCTGTACGATTTCAATACGGATAACCCCTCCTCGCCCCTTTATCTTATGCAGGGAATATGGTTTTCCGAGGACTTGATGTATCAGCTTACCGACGCACTTGAAAGCGATAAAATTCTTATTAACGCTTTCATGCGATCGGTGAGAGAAACCGTGGATATTATCCACGGCAACAGCGATTATACCGTTTACGGCGAGTTTTCTCCTGCGGTTTATGACAGAGATATATCGGAATACGTGGCGGGATATATTCTGGGACTGGAGTACCCTGCGGATTTTGTAATAGAAACAAATGCGTCTCACCCGGACGAAGCGGAGTATTCAGGCGATTATCTTTATACTGCGGCGAGTGCCTCTCCATTTGAAGCCTTTCTCTGTCAGGTGGGCGACTGTCTTATTTCTTATGAGACGGAGAATTACTCATACCAAATACCCGTAGCCTTTCTCAACTGGCAGACGCTCGATACGCTGACCCATTCAAACGAGCCCTTCGAGGAGGAGGACTGCGTTTTTGTAAACACGGAAAACATACAAAAGAAAGCCTCGTATGCTTCGGGGCTGTTTGCCGCAGTTGACGTGTACCCGTACTATCCCGAATTTATGAACCATCAAAAGGAATATACGGATTACCGTGACGAAAACGGCGACCCCGACGCTTTCAGAGCGTATATCAGGGACCTGAAAACACAGTACAGCGTTCCGCTTCTCATTGCCGAATACGGTCTTTCAACCTCACGGGGCGTTGCCCATACCTCGGCAGACGGATATAATCAGGGCGGACTGACCGAAACGGAGCAGGGCGAATACTGCGCGCGAATGACAAAAAGTATTGCCCTTGAAGGCTGCTGCGGCGGACTTCTGTTTTCATGGCAGGACGAGTGGTTCAAGAGAACGTGGAATACCGTAATGTACTATCCCGACGACCCTACCGACAGAACGCATAATCTTTCCTCTGCCGAGCAGGGCTACGGCTTGCTGAGCTTTGACGTGTCAGAAGTTTTTCCCGACGGAGATTTTTCCGACTGGGAGAATACGGAATACATAGACGGCACTACCGTTAAGGTGCAGTATGACGCAGATTATATGCATATCCTTGCAGATTTGCCGGAGGGCTTTGACTTTGACAATGACACTTATTACATTCCCATCTCGGTTTTAGGCGTGGGAAGCAATAAAAGCCTTGAAGACGGTCTCTCCTTTGACAGAAGCTGCGACTTTCTGCTGAAAATCAACGGGAAAGAGAATACCCGCCTGCTGTGCGACGCATATTACGATACGTTTTCATATAAATACTTCGTTTTGAAAAAGGTGCTTGAAGGCGAAAAAGCGTCAAAAAACAGCGGCATATACAATAGAATTAATACTTTCATTTCCAACGAAATGTATCTTCCCGACGACGGCGAGACCGTTCCCCCAAAGTTCTGCGAAAGCGGAATTTTAAGGTACGGCAACGCAAATCCCGACTCTGACGAATACTGTTCTCAGGCTGATTTTTACTTTAGCGACGGAAAAGTCGAAATAAGAATTGCATGGTACCTTCTGAACGTGGTCAATTCAAGACTGGGCGTGTGTATCGACGAGCTTTGCGGGGAGGAAATCGGCTTTACGGAGTTTTCCGACATTTATATAGGCTCAGGCGAAAAGGGCGAAATAAAACTTTCGTCTGCAAAATATGAGCCTTTGGGAGAAATAAATGTTGCTTCAAGGCTGAAAAAGTCGTATAATAATCTTCAGGATATTTTAGGCGAAATCAAGGAAAAGATTTCATAGCGTCTTTTCATGCTCTGTATTAATGCCGCTGAAACGGGAGGTGTGCGGATTGAAAAACGAAGATAATAAGGGCCTAAACTTGCTTAAAAGCGGACAAAAGGGCTTTATACACCTGATATTCAGCCGTGTGGGGCTTATCTGTCTGCTTTTGGCGTTTCATATTTTCCTGCTGTTCGGAATTTTCCGTTGGTTTGGAAATTTTCTCCCCCATATTTACGGAGGAGTAATAGTCTTTACGGTAGCCGTTGTTCTGTATCTGCTCAACAGCCGTATGGACCCCTCCGCAAAGATTACGTGGCTGATTGTTATACTGCTTCTTCCCGTTTTCGGTTCGCTTTTGTTTTGGTATACCCGAAGCGACATAGGGCACCGCACCCTTAACAAACGTTTCAACCGCCTTACGGAAATGTCCGCAGGAAGCGTTTCCTGCTCCGAGGGGGTTGCGGAAAGAATTTCCGAGGAAGCCCCCAGCGCGGCGGCGCTGGCTCACTATCTTCAGAATACGGGCTGTTACCCCGCCTTTGACCGCACCGACGTTGACTACTACTCTTTGGGCGAATATGCGTGGGAGGAAATGCTCAAACAGCTTGAGGGGGCAGAGCATTTTATTTTCATGGAATATTTCATTGTAGACGAAGGGGTCATGTGGGGCAAAATCCTCGAAATCCTTGCCCGCAAGGCAAAGGAGGGCGTAGAAGTACGGGTAATGTACGACGGCACCTGCGAGTTTTCAACCCTGCCTCACGACTATCCCAAAAGGCTCTCTCAGCTTGGAATAAAGTGCAAAATGTTCTCTCCCGTAACCCCCTTTGTTTCTACCCACTATAATTACCGTGACCACCGAAAAATTCTGGTTATAGACGGGCATACCGCATTTACGGGCGGCGTAAATTTAGCCGACGAGTACATAAACCGTAATGATAAGCACGGTCATTGGAAGGATACCGCCGTTATGCTGAAGGGAGAGGCGGTGCCGAGCTTTACGCTTATGTTCCTTCAGATGTGGAATATCGACGAGAAACAGCCGGATTTCGGACAGTATCTCACCTATCCCACCTATGCGCCGGAGAAATCGTCAGGCTACGTTATCCCCTACGGCGACTGTCCTCTGGACAGTTATAAGGTGGGCGAGCAGGTTTATATGGATATTCTGAACCGGGCGCAGAAGTACGTGCATATTATGACGCCTTATCTAATACTTGACAGCGAAATGGAAACGGCGCTGAAATTTGCCGCAGAGAGGGGAGTTGACGTGTCGGTGCTTTTGCCGGGAATTCCGGACCATTTTGCCGCACACGCCCTCGCATGGACCCATTACGCCTCGCTTCTTGACTCCGGTGTTAAAATCTACGAATATACGCCCGGCTTTATGCACTCAAAGGTGTTTGTCAGCGACGACAGAGAGGCTGTTGTGGGCACGGTAAATCTTGACTACCGCAGTCTGTACCACCATTTTGAGTGCGCCGCATATCTTTACGGTACAGACTGTATTCCCCAAATCGAAAAGGATTTCAACGAGACACGGGAAAAGTGCCGCAGGATAACACGGGAGAGCGCGCGAAAGGAAAAATTTATCCGCAAGGCAAGCGGCGTGCTTTTGAAGGCTATCGCCCCCCTGCTGTAAATTTTCGGAATAATACCAAGGACTCAAATTTAGTATGCTTCATAAAATTTTTATCTGCTTTATTTCAGGTATGGGAGCAGGGCTGGGAACAGGCTTTGCAGGCATGAGCGCGGCGGCGGTCATTACCCCCATGCTTGTAACCTTTCTGGGTATCCCTGCCTATCAGGCGGTGGGAATTGCCTTGGCAAGCGACGTGCTTGCCAGCGCCGTTTCCGCCTACACCTACGGAAAGAATAAAAATCTCGACATAAGAAACGGGCTTGTAATGATGGGCACGGTGCTTGTGTTCACTTTGGCGGGAAGCTGGGTTTCAAGCCTTGTTTCCGCCTCTGCCATGGGCAATTTCTCCGTGTTTATGACCCTTCTTTTGGGCGTTAAATTTATAGTTAAGCCCGTAATGACCACAAAGGAGTCTATGAAGGCGGTGTCAGCGAAAAAGAGATTTGCCCAGTCCGTATGCTGCGGCACGGCAATCGGCTTTATATGCGGCTTTATCGGCGCCGGCGGCGGAATGATGATGCTTTTAATTCTCACCTCCGTTTTGAGCTATGAGCTGAAAACTGCGGTGGGCACAAGCGTGTTTATTATGAGCTTCACCGCCTTTACCGGGGCTGTCAGCCACTTTGCCATAGGCGGCGTTGCCGATTGGGGCGTTCTTTTGCTTTGCGTTTTGTTCACCCTTTTGTGGGCTCGCCTTGCGGCCCGCTTTGCAAACAAAAGCACCCCTAAGGTGCTTAACCGTGCAACAGGCGTTGTGCTTGTGGCGCTGGGCGCCGTAATATTGGGCGTTAATTATCTAACCTAACGCAGGGCGCCCATTGAAATACTTAGGAAGATGAGAGAAAAGCCAATGGAAGAAAAACGAGTTTTGGAAAGCGATTTTACCGACGAGATGCTGACTGCGTTTAAGAGCGCAATGGAGCCCTCCAGATTGCTGATGACATATTATACCTGTGCAATCATGGAAATAGAAACCAAATTCAAGGTGCTGAACAGACAG
>JAQXKW010000251.1 GCA_029010655.1 Clostridia bacterium
GCCGAGACAACGCTGTATCCGTTTACATATGCAGGAATGATTACTGTCGTACTTTCTCCCGTATATTTTGTGACCGAGGCGGTTTTAGTGCCCGGAAACAGAATAAATTCAAAGTCTCCAACGGAAACAGTGCTGTAATCAGCAAAAACTTCTACGGACAACAACGGAAATGCAAAAAGGCAGGCAAGCAGAACGGCAAGTATTTTTGTTTTCATAAATAAGAAGCACCTCGTTTTAAGAACGTCCGCACCGAGTGCAGACTCCGTCAACGTAGTCATGTCCCAGAGCAGGCTCGTACGGTGTGTTGGTGACTACAGAGTATCCGCATGTTGAGCAAATATATGAATAGGTTCCGATGTATGTACAGGTCGGCGGATTGTGTATAGTATACAAATCGTGACCGGATGCACGGACTAACTCTTCGTAGTAATCGCCGCAGCCTATACAGGTATAAGATTTTATGCCGCTTTCAAGGCAGCTCCACGGAACCACAACGCCCTCGG
The DNA here is from genome assembly GCA_029010655.1 of Clostridia bacterium. GTDB lineage: Bacteria > Bacillota > Clostridia > Oscillospirales > CAG-272 > Avispirillum. Next base: position 504 of record JAQXKW010000251.1, read on the forward strand.
TATAGCGATGCCCCGAAGCGCTGCAATCCCACGGCTCGGGCTCCGGCTCCGGCTCGGGCGCCGTGGTTGCCGTTTCGGCGGTGGAGGTGTCGGCGGGGACATGGGTGTTTGCGCTGAACAGAGGGATTTCACTTCCGCTTGTTATCGATACTTGGTTTGCGGGCTTTGCCTCCGGCAATTTTTCGGGAACCGGGGCGGTTGTGTCAGGCGCAGGCTTAAAGTCTTCCTTATTCTCCGTTCCGTTTTCGGGGGAAGGGTCAGATGTCGGAGAGGGGGCGGTTGTATCCTCTGTCTTTTCTGTTTCGACTGCGGGTTGCTTTATATCGCTTTCCCCTTCCGTTTCCTTTTGTTCTCCGCGTTCCGTTTCCGAAACAGAGGGAAGGGAGTCTTTCGGAGTCGGCGCAGGTCTTTGGGTTGCACAGCAGGCACATACCAAAAGTGCACATAAAACCGATATGGCGGTTATTATGAAAACAGGCTTTTTATAGTTGAGCGCACGTTTTACACGTTCCTTTATACCTGATTCGCCGAAAGCCACGGGGCAAACGGAAACAATCCGTTTTTTTGCATTGCACCGCACAAGCGCTTCTGCATATGAACAGCGTTCGTCTTCGGACAAGCTGCGGAAAACCCGCTCGTCACAGGCAAGCTCCGTATCACTGCAGAAGCATTTGAACGCAAGCCATACCAAAGGATTGAACCAGTGGCAACAGAGAACGAGAAATGCCGCAACCTTCCATATATGGTCGCCCCGCTTCAGATGCGCCGTTTCGTGCTGAAGAACGTAATGCACGGTCTTGTCGCTCATGCCGAAGGGCAGATACACGGCAGGCTTCACGATACCGAATATAAACGGGGTCGGAGCGTATTCGCTGACACGTATTTTCAGCCCGAATTCGTCGGCTTTTTCATATGGCACAGACTCTGCGAGGTGAAGCTTCAGGCGGATTGCCGTTACCAAACAGTAAATAAGAAGTGCGGCAACGCCCAGTGCCCAAAGGACTGTGAGTATTGTGAAAATACTTGCATTGCCCGAGGGTGGCGTCTGTGTAACAGCAGTCTGCGGGGGCTGTGCAGAAGGGGTATTGGCTATGCCCGATATGGCTTTTGCCGTATTGCTTTGCAAGGATGAAGGCACAACCCCCACAGGGCTGGAGACGAAAAAGGGGATTACCAAACGGAGTCCTACCGCCGCCCACAAAAAGCAGAGAGCTGTTCTCGGAAGTGCGGCGGATTTTTTCCAAAGCATACGTAGAATGAGGACGGCAAGTATCATAATACCGCCGCTTAGGCTCATTTCAAATATTTTCAGAATGAACGCTTCCATGGGTGTTTCCCTTCCCGCCGTCTACGGCGCATGTCAATAGGTACCTAAGATCTTCTTTCGCAAAAGATTTGAATCAACTGCGTTAATTTTTTTGTCAAAGTTAATATCAGCGGACCCGAGGCTTACAAGGTTTACGGTTTCGTTGCCGAGAACTGCGCTGACAACTATGTTGGAGTCAACTGCATTGATCTTTTTGTCGCAGTTTACGTCTCCGGGGAGCAAAGAGAGCGCTTCGGGAGTGCCTCCCTCAGGCTCGGAGAAGTTATATATTTTTACATTGTCGTATTTTATATCTCTTAGTCCCGTAACAAAATATATGACGGAACGCTCGGCGGCGGATACAAATTCATTGTTGCCGGAAAGGTTAAATATCAGGTCGTCCGTTCCTTCAGTCTTGTCACGGAGCCACAGCCTTACGGTCTTTGAAATGCTGTCATACTGGAATTTCCAGTTGTACCAGCGACCTGCAACAAGCTCCTTGTCAAAAAACGCATATACCCGACTGCGGGTCTTGCCATCGAGACTGCGGGATACGGAGACAATTCTGAACTGCTTTGCCGAGGGAAAATATCCGCATCGGAGGCTAAGATTATTTCCGCCGAACAAATTGCCTATCCAGGACTCGTCGGTGTAAATGCCGTTGTCGGAATATTTCAAGTCGAATTCAAGCGTGTAGGACATGGGATATTTTAAGACGGTGTCTTCGTTTACATAGGAATAAGCGGAAGACAGCATGCCCGATGAGCTGTACGAGTCGGCGTTGGGCGCAAACACATATCCGTATTCCTCGCTGTCATACTGCCGTATGTTGTATTGGGGCATACAGTCTCTGCCCTCTGCGCCCCAGAACATCAAATCATCGTCGGTTTCATAGGTCAGGGTGGTGAGAGAGGAGTATTCAACGGGAGTTTTTTCGTTATAGTCTCCGGCGAGATAGTCGAAATATAAGCCGGGAGCGTCTATGGTGTTATCATATACATAGGGAATGTTAATGTCGGCAGGGTCGTAGGTTTTGAAGCTGTCCGCCTGCTGAGCTTTTTCTCCGGAAAGGAACAGGGCGTTTGCGTAGGGAAGATATTTATCATAGCCGAAATAATTCCAGCAGCCTTTCCCGAAAATCAAATTTGCGTCGATTTTATTCTCCTTGGAGCTGTCGGTCAGTGCCATGGAGAAACCGAAAGCAAATCCGATGCCGCCGCGGTAATTGCCTTTTCTTCCGACGGTGTGTTTTTCATAGGTGAGAGAGGTTATTTTGTTTCCCTGCTGATCTCTGTCTCTGAAAAGAATACTTTCCCACGGGATTGCCATTTCATATGTGGTAATGCCGGCTTTTGTATCGTCCGTGTAATCCGAACCGCAGGGGGCTACCGCAATAAGTGCGGGATGCTCTGTGTCGGCACTTGAACTTACTAAATCCTCGTTGTCGTTGGTGTACCATAAGCAGGACATGTTTGCCGATGCGCTGTATGCGGCGCGGTAAACGGGAGCATCCATTGACGGAGTCTGATATTCCTCATATCCGTCGCTGTCGATACATAAGGACAGGGAATCTCCCTTGTTCGTCTGTTCCCCGAAATAATTCTGAACATGAGTGTCAGGGTCGTTGGTCATTACTGCGGCATAAAGATAATTCTCATCCCAGCGCAGACAAATATCTGCCTTCCAGCCGTCAAATTGGTCAAAGCCGGAGGAATACAGCCTGGTGTAAACATTTCCCGTTTCATACGCAACTGCCAGAGCGGGGTCTGACGCATAAACAGAATAGGTCATGCCTTCTCCCCATTCCTCGGCGGAGTAATATCCGTCTATTGCGGGGGCGTTTTCCATATACAGAGCCTCGCCAACCTGCAGGTATGGCTCAATATCGCTGTCAACGGTATAGGCGGCGGCGGAAACGGGCGCTAAAATACAAACTGCCAGAAGAGCTGACAGCAATCTTATTTTTGTGTGTTTCATGGTGTGTCTCCTTGTCTGTGAGTCATTTTGTGTAAGTCACTGAATGAAAGGGCTATTTGTCCTTCTTCTCTCTGATTATTCTGAGAAGTTCTGCGACCTCCTCCTCGGAGAGGTTTTCGTGGCGGGAAAATGCGGCCACAAAGGCTGGCAGAGAGCCTTCAAAGGTCTTTTCCACCATTTCGCCCAGCTCTCTCTCCTGAATTTCTTCCTTTGAATAAAGAGAGGTTATTACGGAGTTTTCTACCTTCAGAAAGCCCCGCTGTGTAAGTCTTTTAATTACGGTGTAGGTGGTTGTCCTTTTCCAGTCCAGCTTTTCCAGGCATATTTTTGCAATATCGGCGCAGGAAATAGGCTCGTTTTCCCATAAAATAAGGCAAAAACGGTATTCGCTTTCAAATATTTTCGGTGTTGGCATAATTAATCCTCTGCTTCCTTTGATTTTTGTGTTTGACTACTACATTAGACAAGGGTACTTTACCATGAAAAATAGAGATTGTCAATAGCTTTTAGAAAATTTATCACTAAAAATTCTACTTTATTAGACAACTATATTTTAACACGAGAGTAAATACTTGTCAAGAGGGGCGTGCAATATGTAAAAATTTACCGTCCGAACCTCTCCTTTTCCTGTTTTTTGCGTATTGGGATTGACAAGGAGGCGAAAAAAATATAGAATATATTAAGGTAATATCAGGCAGTATTGCTTTTGAACTTTTGAGTTAGGATGGTCATGGAAATTATGAAAACAGTAAGATTCGGATTAATAGGCTGCGGACTTATGGCGAGAGAATTCGCCTCTGCGGCGGCTCGTTGGTGTCATTTTACGGAGGATATTCCGAGACCCGAAATTGTGGGTATTTGCTCCGTTGTTCCGAAAGAGATGGAGTGGTTCAAGAAGAATTTCCCGGACATAAAATATGCCGTGGAGGACTATAAGGAGCTTCTTAATAAGGATGACATTGATGCGGTTTACTGTGCCGTTCCTCATAATCTTCATGAGCAGTTTTATGTTGATATAATAAAGAGCGGAAAAGCGCTGCTTGGCGAAAAGCCCTTCGGCATTGACAAGAAAGCCAACAAGGCTATTATGAAGGCTTACAGGGAAACTCCCGGCGCATTTGTGCGCTGTTCCAGCGAGTTCCCCTATTATCCCGCCATGCAGACCATGATTAACTGGTACAAGGAGGGCAAGTTCGGCAAGGTGCTTGAAATCCATGCGGGCTTTAACCATTGCAGCGACATGGACCTTCAGAAGCCTATCAACTGGAAGAGAATGGTCAAGTTTAACGGCGAGTACGGATGTCTGGGAGATCTTGGCATACATACTCAGCATGTTCCCTTCCGTCTGGGCTTTAAGCCGCTTACCGTCAGAGCGCATTTTTCAAATATAGTCAAGGAGCGTCCCGACGGCAAGGGCGGCACCGCTCCCTGCGATACCTTTGACAACTGCACCCTTTTCTGCACTACGCTGAATAAGGACGGGGACGAAATTCCCATGACGCTGGAAACAAAGAGAATGTGCCCGGGCTCAACTAACCGCTGGTTCTTTGAGATTTACGGCATGGATTGCAGTGCAAGATTCTCCAGCGACGACGCAAATGCGTTCTACTATACCTCAAGCTGGGGCAAGGAGCAGTCCTGGAACAGAATTATTATCGGTTATAAGCCCATGCTTCCCACTATTACAGGGCCTATCTTCGAGTTCGGCTTCGTTGACGCAATTCAACAGCAGATGGGCGCATTTATGCTGGAGTACGCAGGGGAAAAAGTTCCTTTCGGCCTCTTTACCCCCGAAGAAACAGAGCTGTCTCATACCCTCGCTACCGCCGCGCTTAAATCTCACTATAACAGAACAGTCGAGACGATAGGGGACGACGGGTCGCAGGAGGACGGGTCGCTTTCTTGAAAGAAAGCTCCGCAAAGAACTTAATAAGGGAAATGGAGAGGGGACACAGCAGGTGTTCTCTCTCTTTTAATTCCCATTTAGTTAAAAGTTTTTGCCCGCTTTTTCCAAAAAGCGGCGGGGCACGGGGCGGCGCCCCGAAATGTGGGGTGCTGGGGATACGGTCGCTTTCTTGAAAGAAAGCTCCGCAAAGAACTTTATACTATATCAGGTAATGGGTTTGTGCAGGACGGTATCTTTAGTCCGCGCCGCCCCCGTAGAATGCGGGAGCCGCGAGAGCGGATACCGCTCACAAACGGTTTTCTGATAGCTTGGACGGAA
>JAQXKW010000252.1 GCA_029010655.1 Clostridia bacterium
GAATATATCATGATTCCCCAGTACGAGCAGACCGTAAAGAGTATTACCATGAAGCTGGATGAGAACGAAAGAAGCTCTCAGACCAGACTGATGAAGGTAAAGGACATGACGATAAAAGCCCAGCTTCAGGCAAAGCACGCAGACGAAGACGAAGAAAACGCATAATAAAAATCCGGGAAAGCACCCGGATTTTTATTATGTGTTTTTACCTTTCTTTGAAAAGAAAGGTAACGAAAGAAACTTTATCAAATTATATTATCGTAACTTTTCCGACCTCGGGGGCGTAAGAACTGCCGCCTATAAAGACCGTGAAATCGCCTTTTTCTGCGGCGAATTTTCCGTTCTTGCCGTAGAAGCCCAGCTCGCCAAGACCGAGACGGAAGGTAACCGTTTTTTCTTCGCCGGGGGCGAGGGTTATTCTTTCAAAGCCCTCAAGCTGACGGAGAGGACGCATCATTGAAGCTACCTTGTCACGAATGTAGCACTGTACTACCTCGTCGCCTGTTCTGTCGCCCGTATTTTTCACCTTAACGCTGACTTCAAAGCATTTTCCGCCGTTTATCTCCTCCGGGGAAAGCTCCGTTTTGTCAAATGATACATCGGAGTATTCAAAGGCGGTGTAGGAAAGCCCGTGACCGAAGGGGTAAAGGGGCGCTCCGGTAGTATCACGGTAGTTCTTATACATAAACGGCTCTTTGGGATAGTATTCGTCCACATTCCGGCAGGAGGGGGTGCAGTTGTAATAAATGGGGATTTGCCCCGTAACACGGGGGAAGGACATGGGAAGACGGCCGGACGGATTTGTCTTTCCGTACAGAATATTTGCGGCGGCGTCTGCGGTCATGGTTCCGCTGTGCCAGCACCAAAGGATTGCATCGAATAAGGGCTCAACCTCGCCCAAAGCCATGGGTCTGCCGTAGAAGAATACGCCCACCAGCTTCTTTGCGGACATTCTCGCCTTTTTAATAAGCGCCTTTTGATCCTCCGGTATTTCAAGGGTCGCAAGACCGGACGCTTCTCCCTCCGGGTGACCGCCCAAGGCAAGCACCACCGTATCGCTTTCCATTACGCCGTCATAACGGTCAATAAGATTGTTTGCGTGGGAAAAATTCGCTTTCGCCTCGGGGAAGTTCTTGCGGACTGCCTCCTCCAAGGTGTTTGCCCATTCGTTTACGCCGTCAAGAGTCCATGCGCCGAACATTCTCCAGGTTTCTTTCAGGAAATCTCCCGTAAAGCCCACCGGCTCGGACTCGCTCAGGGGCAGAGCGCCGTTTTTGTTTTTCAGAAGCACCATGCCCTGTTCCGCGGCACGGAGTGCCAAAGCCTTGTGTGCGTCAATGTCCGCTTCCTCGTAGTGCACATACGGATTTTCAAAAAGACCAAGCTCGAATTTAACTCTCAGCACACGGCGCACAGCCTCGTCCACAATGCTTTCGTCAAGTCTGCCCTCCGCCACCTCTTTTTCAAGGTTTCTTAAATAGCATCTGTCCGCCATATCCATGTCAACGCCGGCAGAAACAGACATTCTTGCCGCATCGGCGTTTGTTTCTGCAACTCCCTGCTTTTTAAGCTGTAAAACGGAATTGTAGTCGCTGACAACAAAGCCGTCAAAGCCCAGCTCGTCACGGAGAAGCTCCGTCAGCAGATAATGGGAGGAGGTGGTGGGCTCGCCGCTTATTTCGTTAAAGGAGCTCATAACGGTGCGAAGCCCTGCGTCAACAGCACTTTTGAACGCAGGCAGATAGTAATTTCGCAGAGCATAATCGGAAAGCTCCGATTTCTGATAGTCGCGTCCGCCCTCCATGGCGCCGTAGCCTATGTAGTGCTTTGCACATGCCGCAAGGTTTTCACGGCGGGACAGGTCGTCACCCTGAAAGCCCTCAACGGCGGCTGCCGCCATTTTTGAGCCCAGATACGGGTCCTCTCCGTAGCCCTCTACGCAGCGGCCCCACCGGGGATCGCGGGAAAGGTCCATCATAGGCGAAAACGACCAACGAATTCCGTCGTTTGCGGCTTCCTCGGATATGGCGGTGTAAGCGTCACGCACCAAGTCCGGGTCAAAGCCTGCCGCCATTGCAAGGGGAATGGGAAATACCACGTTGTGACCGTGTATAACGTCCTTTCCGTAAAGAACGGGAATGCCCAGACGGCTTTCCTCAACCGCAATTTTCTGAAGCTCGTTTACATATTTACGGTTGTTGTGAGCGGGATTTCCGTCTGTGGGACCGAAATGACCCGTGTTGCAGATAAAGGAGCCGATTTCGCCGTTTTTCAGCATTTCACGGTTTTCGGCTTCCATTCCGTGCTCGTTGCTCTGCTGATTAAGCTGACCCAGCTTCTCATGCAATGTCATTTTTGACAGTAATTCATCAATTTTCTTCTCGATTTCGGGATTTAACATAGCGTTCTCCTTTTGATACTTCCGTTTGCCCGCAAGGGGTAACCCGGGGCAAGACTATGAAATCATTTTAGCGTATTTCTCCCATTATGTCAACCGCCGTTATTGACTTTGAGAGGACTTTGTGATATTCTAAAAAAAGAAATTTATCGGAAAGAAGTGAAATATATGTTCGGAATTCAGTTGACCGACTACGACAGAAAGGTGTGGGAGGAGGAGCTGTGCGATTTTCTCCCCGACCGCATTATTGATACCCACGTACATATTTATAAGGAATCAATGGAGCGGTATGTTGCAGGGGAAACAAAGGGCTGTGTTTCATGGCCTCATATGGTGGCTCCCGACCTTACAATTGAGGATATGAAGGAGTCCTTTAGTCAGTTTTTCCCCGGCAAGCAGGTGAAGGCGGTTATTATGGGTATGCCCTCCTGCCAGCTTGATTTGGTAAACGAATATGCGCTGGAGTGCTCAAGAAAAGAAAACCTTCCCGCCCTTTTTTGCACCAACTGGGACACCACCAAGGACGAAATAAGAGAGGCAATGCTGTCCGGATTTGTGGGAATAAAGCCTTATCTTAATAATTCTCCTGCGTATATCCCCGCAAACGAAGTGAGAATTTTCGACTTTCTTACAAAAGAGCATCTGGAGGTTATGGATGAGCTGGGCGGAATCGTTATGCTCCATATTCCCAGAAAGCTCCGTCTGCGTGACCCCGTAAACCTTGCCCAGATGATGGAGATAGAGGAAAAATATCCCAACGCCAAAATAATTATTGCGCATATCGGCAGAGCGTACGTTGAGGAGGATATAGGAAACGCCTTTGAAATTTTGAAAAATACAAAGAACATGATGTTCGATTTTACGGCAAACACCCTTACCGCCGCTATGGTCAAATGCATTGAGGCAGTAGGGCCCAAACGCCTTATGTTCGGCTCGGATATGCCTATTACCAAAATGAGAATGTACCGTATCTGCGAGGACGGACATTATGTGAACGTAGTTCCCAGAGGCTTTTACGGCGACGTTTCCTACGACCCCAATATGAAGGAGGTCGACGACTATTCCGAAATGACTACCTTCATGTACGAGGAATTGCGCTCCTTTAAGAAATGCGCAGAGGAACTGAAGCTTTCCCGTGACGAGGTGGCGGATATTATGTGCGGCAACTGTCAGAGACTGTTCGGAATTGAATTTTAATATAAAACGAGGTAAATATGAAAAAGATTAAAATAGGCTTTATGCCCCTTTACATAAAGCTGTACGACGACTGCGGTCTTCAGGATATAAGAGACCGCCTTGAGCCTTTCTACGAAAAAATGGCAAAGGACTTTGAAGAAAAGGGCTTTGACGTTATCCGCACACCCTTCTGCCGCATTACGGCGGAATTTGAGGCGGCGGTTTCCGAGTACGAAAAGGAGGGTGCGGACGCTATCGTTACATGGCACGCCGCATATTCTCCCTCCCTTGAGTCTATCGATATTCTGGCAAACACAAAACTGCCTATCGTAGTTCTGGACACAACGGAAACCTGCGATTTCAGCCCCACGCAGAACCCGGGCGAAATCAATATGAACCACGGTATTCACGGCGTTATGGATATGACAAATATGCTCCGCCGCCGGGGTAAGGATTACGCCATTGTTGCAGGGCACTATCCCACAACCGACGTTCTCGACCGTGCGTGCCGCCTGGTAAAAGCGGCGGCAGGAGCCATGAGCCTTGCAGGGACACGTGTGGGAACTATCGGAGGCTCCTTCGACGGCATGGGAGATTTTCTTATTTCCGATGAAGAACTGTTCGACAGATTCGGCGTTACCGCCGTATATTCCGACGGAAAAACGCTCAGTGCTCTTGCGGAATCGGTAACAGAGGCGGAAATCGACGCCGAGATCGAAAAGGACAACAGGAGCTTTAAGCGGCTCAACGATTTTTCATATGAGAGCCACGCAAAAACCGTCCGCAACTGCCTTGCCGTCAGAAAGTGGATAGAAAAAGAGAAGCTTGACGCATTTACCGTCAATTTCCGTGAGATTAGACCCGAAAACGGTCTGGTTGTAATGCCCTTTATGGAAGCGTGCAAGCAGATGGCAAACGGTACGGGCTATGCGGGCGAGGGCGACGTGCTTACCGCCGCAATTACCGGCGCACTTATCAGGGGCTTCGGCGAAGCCACCTTTGTTGAAATTTTCTGTCCCGACTGGGAGGGCAACAGAATCTGCATTTCCCATATGGGCGAATTCAACGTGGCTTTGGCGGCAGGAACTCCCGAAATAAAGGAAATTCCCTTTACCTTCGGCAATGCGGACGATCCCGTGGTCTGCTACGGCAGATATAAGGCAGGCTCGGCTGTGTTCGTAAACGTGTTCAAGGATTCTGAAAAGTATAATATGCTTATCTCCCCCGTGGAGATGCAGGACGCCCCCGAGGATAGATTTGAGGGAACGGTTCGCGGGTGGTTCAAGCCCTGTATGCCTGTGGGAGACTTCCTTGCGGAGATTTCCAAGGCGGGAGTTACCCACCATTCGTCTCTCGTGTACGGTGCAGAGCTGTCCGAGCTCGAATTTTTCGGAAAGCTTCTGGGGCTGAATGTTATTACAGTAAAATAACAGAAAAAGGGCTGTCGCTGTGATTTATCACTTGCGACAGCCCTTTTTCAGCGGTTAGCGGTTAGCGGCTAGCGGCTGGCGGCTAGCCTAGCGGCGGCAAAGCCGCCGCACAGCATGGGGACGCAAGCGTCCCCTGTCATTGCAGGGGTACAAGTACCCGTGGCAATCTCAACATATGCTCTGATGGCACCTTCCGTCAGCGAAAAAGCGTTAATAATACCGTAGGGCTCCGTCTTGTTCCCGCCGTTTATAAAGCGATAATCAGTATTTGGACACAACTCATCCACCGGCAGAGCCGGTCCCCCTTCCCTTTATTAAGGGAAGGCTTTTTTCGGCGGGAGCAAGACGGTGCCCTATCGGTCTGCCGCACCGTCCGTGCTTTGACAAAAAATAACTGCCGCCGTGATTTGCTCAACGGCGGCAGTTTTTCATCAGTTATTCCGATTATTCGGCAGCGTCTTCTGCGGGAGCAGCTTCTGCAGCCTCAACTGCTTCGGGTGCTTCCTCTGCTGCGGGCGCAGCCTCGGGTGCCTCGGCTACGTACTCTTCGGGTGCGGAGTCCTCTTCAGCCTGCTTTGCGTCCTCCATAAGAGCACGGATGGAAAGGCTGATTTTGCGGTTGTCGTCGTCGATTGCGGTGATTTTCGCATCAACAACGTCGCCTACCTTGAGAACATCGGCAGGTGTTGCAATCTTATGGTCGGTGATCTGGCTGATGTGAATCAGACCGTCAGCGCCGGGAACAACCTCTGCAAATGCGCCGAAGGGCATAATGGAAACGATTTTAACGGATGCGGTATCTCCTACGGAATACTTCTCGTTGAAGATGTGCCAGGGATCCATATCCTCGGTCTTATAGCCCAGGGAAATTCTTCCCTTTTCGGGGTCAAGAGCCTTGATGTAAACCTTTATTACATCGCCGACCTTAACAACCTCGGAGGGATGACGGATACGTCTCCAGGAAAGCTCGGACGTATGTACCATACCGTCAACTCCGCCCAAGTCTACGAACGCGCCGTAGCTTGTCAGGCTCTTAACGGGACCCTCGTAAATCTGTCCGACCTCTGCCTGTGCCCAGAAAGCCTCGGTTTTTGCCTTGCGCTCCTCCTGCTTAACGGCACGGATGGAAGCGAATGCCTTCTTGCGCTCTTCCTTGATTTCGATAATCTTAACCTTCTGCACGGTGCCTACCAGTGCTTGAAGAGCGTCCTCGCCGGCATCACGGGGAACGCCGGAAAGAGATGCGGGGATGAATACACGGACGGAATTGACAGAAATGATGAGTCCGCCTTTTACGCACTCAATGATCTTGCCTTCAACGGTCTCGCCGGATTCAGCCTTTGCTACGATGTCGTACCAGTTTGCGTCAGCGTCTACACGCAGCTTATCCAGCACTGCGATACCTTCGATGTCGCTGACTCTGATGACCTTTGCCTTAACCTCGTCGCCCACCTTAAACATTTCGTCCAGTTTTGCCTGGGGGTCGTCGGTAAGCTTGTCGTGAACAATAACGCCGGTTGTCTTAGCACCCAGATCAAGTGTGATCTCATTCTGTGAAACGGATGTGACAACACCGACGACGATATCTCCCGGATTTATAGTTTTAATGGTTGCGTCAAGCAGGGCTTCAAAATTTTCTGTTTGCTCGCTCATGGTTTGTTTTACCTCCTGTATTACACTGTACGGCGTGGACGCGCCGGCAGTTATAGATATGTTGTTACTGTGAGGAGGGATAACTACTCCCCCAAGAGAATCTGCGTTTTCACACAAATAGGTGTTTTCACACACGGCTTTACAGACTTCATACAGCTTAACCGTATTGGAGGAGCCTCGGCTGCCGATAACGATCATTACGTCGCTCTCCCCCGCCAGTTTTTCCGCTTCAATCTGTCTTTCTTCAGTAACATTACATATTGTATCAAAAATAATTGCGTTTGTATATAGTTTTTTGATAATTTTCAAACATTTTTTCCATTCGGAGAGTTTTTGCGTAGTTTGCGCCGCAACAAACACCTGACAATTTGCATATTTTGCGACATCTTCCGTGTGAGACCACCGTTCAAGCTCCTCGGAATTTGCAAAGACGAGACTTTCTCCCATACAGCAGCTGATGATACCCCGAACCTCGGGATGCTCTGCGGCGCCGATTAAAATAAACAGCTTTCCCACGCCTGAATTTTCGGCGGCTATCTTTCTTACCTTATTAACATAGGGGCAGGTGCAGTTAAGCAGGGTGAAATTTTCGTTTCTTTTTTCGCACTGCTCCAAGCGGGTAAGATTTTCTTTAATTTCTCCGTGGGCACGGATTATTACGGCAATTTTTTCGCCTTTGTCAGCACGCTCGCATATACCGTCTATATCCTCGGCGGATATTTCGCCCACTCCTTTTTTCTTTAGCTCTGCCACGTAGCCGTCGTTGTGGATAAGTCTGCCGAGAGTATAAATTTCACCTCCGCCGGGAACAGCTCTTTCTGCGGCGTCGGTGGCTCTTTTTACGCCGAAGCAAAAGCCCGCCTTGTCTGCAATTTTAATCATTCCCGCCGCTTTCCTCCAAATCGCAAATCACACGGAAAATATTCTCCGACACGTCCCGGTATTCGTTCTTTCCGCCGTCCGTAAAGCCCAGTTCTTCATATTCTATGGGCTTTCCGATAATAATTTCCGTTTTACGGAAAAATTTCACCTGACGCTTTTTTGTTTTAATAAACACGGGGATTATTCCGCATTTTGCACGGTAGGAAATAAGCCCCACTCCGTGCTTTACCTCGGTTTCTCTGGGGTCCTTTCCGCAGTGACGTGTGCCCTGAGGGAATATACCCACCGTATCGCCCTTTTCCAGAAGCCTTACGGTAGTTTTTATGGATTCCACGTCGGCGCCGCCCCGGTTTACGGGAAATGCGCCGCAGGCACGGATAAAGCTGCTCACTACGGGGACGGAGAACAGCTCCTTTTTCGCCATGAATTTAACCTGACGGTCAACGGACACTTCGATTATAAATACATCGAGAAGGCTTGTGTGGTTTGCACACAGAATGTAGCCTTTCCCGTCCTTGGGAAGATTTTCGGTGCCGGTGACCTTTATTCGAAATATTGCCCGAATAGGACGTGCCAAAAGTCCGTACAGAATCTTATATGAATTCATATTAAGTCCTTATAAAACAGAGCGGTTCAGCTTGTCGTTTATTATTTTCAGAGCCGCTTTTGCGGTTTGTTCTGCGGTAAAGCCGGAGTTGTCCAGATATATGGCGTCCTCGGCGGCAACGGCGGGAGAGACCTCACGGTTTTTGTCGTTGGAATCCCTCTTTACAATGTCGTTGTAAACCTCCTCCTCGGAGCATGCGATATTCTTTTCCCTGAGCTCCAGCCATCTTCTGTGGGCTCTCTCCCTGGGAGAGGGCTCCAAAAATATCTTAACGTCGGCGTCGGGCATAATTACGGTGCCTATATCTCTGCCGTCCATAATTACGTTGCCCTCGTGCGCCATTTTTTTCTGAATTTCAAGAAGAAATTTCCGAACCGCGGGCACTGCCGACACGGCGGAGGCATACATGGATATTTCGGGAGTGCGGATAAGGGAGGAAACGTCGTTTCCGTTGAGAAATACCTTCTGCTCTCCGTCGGAGTACAGAAGATTAACGGTAATGTTCGGCAGAAGCTTTGTAATCTGCGAGGCTTCCTCCTTCTTTATACCGGCGGACTGTGCGTAAAGCCCCACCGCACGGTATAATGCTCCCGTGTCAACATAGGTAAGCCCCAGAGCCCTCGCTATATTTTTTGCAAGGGTGGATTTGCCGCTTCCGCTGGGTCCGTCAATTGCAATTCTGATGCTCATAATATTATATCCTTTCGCTCGTGTCTGAGACGTATTCTGCCGCTGAAATGCCCGCTTTTCTGCCCGTAGACCAAGCTATTTGCAGATTGTAGCCGCCGGTGTATGCGTCCGTGTCTATAATTTCCCCCGCAAAGAACAGCCCCGAAACCTTTTTGCACATCATGGTGGAGGGCGAAATCTCACGGACGCTGACGCCGCCCCGTGTGATTATCGCCTCGTCCAGAGAGCGGAAAGCCGTGGGGGAAAGCGGATAGTGCTTCAGCACCTCTCCCAGATTTTTTCTCATCTCCCGTGTAATTTCGGCGCACTTTGTGTGCTCCGGTATGCCGGAAAGGCGCACCACGGAGGGAATAAGGCTTTTGGGAAGAAGATCTCCCAGGGAGTTTATAAAATCCTTTGCGGAATATTTTTTCAGGTCGCTTTGCAGACGTTTGTCAAGCATATCGGCGTCAAGAGCAGGCTTTAGGTCGATTTGCGCCGAATACTTGCCCACGGGATAATCCTGCATGTGAGCCGAGGCGGAAAGCGCCAAGGGTCCGCTTATTCCGAAATGGGTGAAAAGCAGCTCCCCCTGCTCCGAGAAAACTGGCTTTTGGTTTCGGTACACGGAAAAGCATACGTTTTTAAGGGTCAGCCCCATCATTTCTGCCGTGTTTTCACGGCACACAATGGGGACTAAGGACGGGGAAAGAGGCGTTACCTCAATTCCCAAAGCCTCTGCCATTCTGTGACCGTCTCCCGTGGAGCCGGTGGCAGGGTAGGAAACGCCGCCCGTGGCAAGAATTACGGCGCCGCACGGGTGAAACCCGTTTTCGTCCCGAAGCCCGGTAATTTCGCCGTTTTTCGCTTCAAGCGATTTTATACGGCTGTGAAAAAACCGAACTCCCAGCCGCTTTGCCTCGGCAATAAGTGCGTCGGAAATATCGCTTGCCTTGTCCGAAACGGGAAAAACTCTCCTCCCCCGTTCCGTTTTAAGGGGAACACCCAAATCCTCGAAAAACTGCTTTACTTGTGCGGGAGGAAAGGAGAAAACGGAGCTGTATAAAAACTTGCTGTTTTTCGTAACGGCCCCTAAAACCTCCTCCGGGGTGCAGTCGTTGCATACGTTGCATCTGCCCTTTCCCGTTATACGCAGTTTTTTTGCGGGATATTTGTTTTTTTCGTAAACCGTTACGTCCGCCCCTTTGCGTGCGGCGTGTATTGCCGCCGCAAGTCCTGCGGCGCCGCCGCCCACAACGGCTATATTCTTGCGGCTTTCGGTCATTTCTTTTCGTATACGTTGTAGGTGTCCCAGGTTGACTCGAGTCTTTCAAGGGCTCTTGCAACGGTGTCTCTCTTTTTTAAGCCGATGGCGGCAAGAAGCGCATTAATAACGGAAAGGGGAGCCACCAGGGAATCCGCAAAGGACGCCATGTCGCTTTTTGCAAAAAGCGCCGCATAGGAATTCCGGGCAATGGGAGAGGCCTCGCCGTCCGTAATGGCAATAACGTTTGCTCCCGTGTCGTTGGCGAAATTAACTGCGTTTACAATACGCTTTGAGTACCGGGGAAAGCTGATGGCAATAAGCGTATCGCCCTTGTTCATGGACATGAGATGCTCGAAAATCTCGCTTCCTCCCGCATTTCGCACAAGCTGAACATTGGGGAGAACAAGGCTTAAATTATAGTCTAAAAATTCCGCCAGAGAAAAGCTGGAGCGCATGCCGAGAACGAAGATTTTTCTCGCATTGCAGATAGCGTCCACGGCGTCGTTAAAGGCTACTCTGTCAACGGTTTCCAGGGTGTTGCGGATTCTTTCGGCGTCGGCGGTCAGCACGGAGCGGAGAATGTCTCCGTCCCCGAAGAAGCGGTCGTTTGCAACCTCCATTCTCTGCACGCTTGTAAGCCGCTTTCTCAGCGCCTCCTGCATGGCGGCGTGGAGCTCCGGATAGCCGTCAAAGCCAAGCTCCGTTGCGAAACGGACTACGGTGGATTCCGATACCCCTGCGGCTTCTCCCAGCTTTGAAGCCGTCATGTAAGCCGCCTTTTCGCAGTGCTCGTTAATAAAGGAGGCAATTCTCCTTTGTCCCTTTGACATGGAGGGGAGTATTTTCTCTATGGCTTCGATAAGATCCTGCGACATTTTTATCACCTGTCTTTTATATATTGAAAACAAAAAATTATTCCTAACATATCATTATACATTTTTTCGTAAAAAAGTCAACCGAAAACTTTCTGCCGGTATATTTTCGCGTCTTTCGGACATAATGAAAAAAACGGGACTACCCGACCACGGAAAGGAACGGCGAAAAAATGAGCGAAGAAGAAAAAACGGAAAATAAAGAAAAAGACGGTGCGGTCATAACAGAAAATAACGGTGAAAAGATATACTGCCTTACGATTATAGGTCAGATAGAGGGACACTATGCCCTGGGAGAGGGGCAGAAAGCCACAAAATACGAGCATCTGATACCGCTTCTTGTGTCTGTGGAGCAGTCTGAGGACGTGGACGGACTGCTTTTGGTGCTGAATACCATGGGCGGAGACGTGGAGGCGGGGCTTGCGCTGTCCGAAATGGTGGCGGGCATGAAAAAGCCTACGGTATCTCTTGTGCTGGGCGGCGGTCACTCTATCGGCGTGCCCCTGGCGGTAAGCACAAGAAAATCCTTTATCGTTCCGTCGGCAACCATGACAATACACCCGGTCCGCATGAACGGTCTTGTGGTGGGGGTGCCGCAGACATATTATTATTTTGAACGTATGCAGGACAGAATAATCAAGTTTATAGTGGACCATTCCTCCGTAACGGAGGATAAATTCCGTGAAATGCTCACAAGAATGGATCAGATAGCCACGGACACAGGCTCTCTTATTAACGGCACGGAGGCGGTGGAATGCGGACTTATCGATGCGGTGGGCTCCCTTTCCGACGCTCTTGATGCCCTTCACGAAATGATAGGGGAGAAATGATCCGGCGGAACCCATGTTGACGGAAACGGGCGGAAATGGGAGAAATTTCTCCCATTTCGTCCGTACATATATGAACAAACGGAAAACAATTCGAAAAAGTAAACAAAATTTCATCTTGATTTTTTACATGTGTCGGGGAAAAAATATATAAAACGCTGTTGAAATCCGAAAAGGGTTGTGGTACAATACAAAGTAGAAGAGTGTCAAGTTGACGGCTTGAACTTCTGAATTCACAAATAATTTATGGAGGATTTAGAGAATGAGAAAAACTATTTCGCTTATTCTCGTGGCAGCGATGCTTATGTGCGGTATTATGATTCCCACAAGCACCTCCGCTGCCGCAGTGCTGGAAGATAATGTAGCAGCTAATGCTAATTACTTCGGCGGTACGCTGATCTACGTAGAAAACAGCGGATCAAAGGGAGATACCTACGAGGATCCCGTAACGGTTAAGGAAGGCGCTTCCGGAACCATCACCCTCGACGGCGTTATTGAACCGGGCGAGTGGGGCGATGTTGCCGTTCATGTTGACAGCGCTTATGCCGCAAGCAACAAAAATGCTGTCGGCAAGTGGCTGAATGACGTAAAGAACGATGCAATGTATTCCCATCCTTCCGCTGAAAACACTTACTTCTACGGAAATGCAACCTCAGTTAACGACAGAGAATTCAACTACGACCTGTATTTCCTGTGGGACGAGGACTTCCTGTATGTTGCAGCTCACGTAAACGACCCCTACAACCATCAGAACGTGCATCAAGGCGCAGATGCGTGGGAAGGCGATGCGCTTCAGTTTATGGTAGACCCTCAGGGTCCCAACTCCGCTGCAGTTGCAGACGGTACCACCTACGCATACCGTGCAGAGCACGGCATCAGGCACGAAGAGATCAACGGACAGAAAGTTATTACATATGATAACGCTCCTTGGGCAGGCGCTGTAATTAAACAGGGAACCAACGAAAAAACCTATTGCCCCGTTTCCAACTTTATAGTTGCATATGCTTCCGGTGTCTCCGAGGCATGGGACGCAGCTCTCAGATATAATCCCGAGCTGGAAGAGTACAACGGAACCGACGAATCAGGCAACGTTGTTCCCATGACAAGAACAAAATGGAATACCGCAGGTATAAACTTCGGTTACCAGGACGATTACTGGATGAATCAGGACGTTTCCGCTTACGCTACCGTCCGTCCTATTAACCACGGAAATATCAAGGAGCCTGATTACACCACCGATTATGAGGTTGCTATTCCTTGGGAAATGATAACTCTCGCAAATGACGACGGCACATTCCGGGAAACCATGACTCCTGCTTCGGGCACCGAGCTCGGTATCACCGTAGCCGTTCTTAACGCATCCAAGCCCGGCAACGGCACATATGATTCATGGCTTTCCTGGGGCTCCGGCATTTGCGGCTCTCAATCAATGTATGACTATCAGACCGCAGGCGGCTCCAACCTTCTGACTCTTACAAGCACAGGCTACAAGGACTACACCGCATGTGAGCACACCTTTGC
>JAQXKW010000253.1 GCA_029010655.1 Clostridia bacterium
TATATTACCCCGTAAGCGGCAATTTCCGTCATAGCCTTGTTGTATGCGGCAAAAATTGCGCAGGCGGGAACGGTAAGCGCCTCCAAAAAGGAGATTTCCGACCAAAAATCACGGGGGAAGCATTCTATTTCAAGGAGAGCCAGCTTATGTACGCTTTCCTCCCTGCACCGTACAAAGAGGAATTCTTCCCCCTCACAGTTTGTTAAAGTATCGATTATATCCATTATTTTTCCGGTGATCCTCCCGTAATTTCCCCGAACATTTCTCTCAGAGCGGAAAGAATCATACGCAGACACCCTTCGTATTCCTTCTCATCGCCGCCGTAGGGGTCGGGAATGTCCGTGGGAAGGGAGGTTATTTTTGACGCATATTGGGGAAACGCCAAAATAAGGCTTGAGGCGTGAGATGCGGTAATGCCCACAACACGGGACGCTTTTTCCATAAGCTCTTCCGTTACATTTCTTGAAATGTGGGTGAAATTCTCTATTCCGATGCTTCTCAATGCATTTTCTGCATTTGCCGAAATAGGAGAGCCGTCCGCAAAAAGTCCGGCAGATTCCGCATACCTTTTCTTTTCCCAGTCAGCGTAGAAACGGTTGAAAACCGCCTCTGCCATGGGGCTTCGGCAGGTGTTCCCCGTGCAGACGAAAAGAATCATTTCGCCGTTTTTATTTTCTGCATTTGTCTTTTTTAATTCAACTTCAGCTATCATTTTCTTCGGTATTCATGCTTTCGTAATACTCCTCAAGGAGGCTTCCCGCATTTACGCAGTTTCCGGTAACTCTGTCATAAAGAAAGTTTCCGCCGCCGCATACGGCGTATACTACGTTGTAGTAAATCGCCTCCCAGTCGGGAGAGTAAAATTTAAGATTGTAGGTGTAATTCACATCGGAGCGGGGCCAGATTTCGTTTTCGTCCCCATCTTTCAGCATTTCCACAAGCTGTGATATGACCTGAAGGTCGTGTTCTCTTGTTTCTTCGTTTTCACCGACGGTGTAAACGGAAAAGGCGTTAGCCTCCTGCTCGCAGATAAAACAGAGAGTGGGCTCCATTTCCTGAAGGGTGGGGAGGGTTATGTCGGTGCTGTAATAAACTAAGGTCGCCGCACCGCTGTATTCCGTGGCAAGCCACTTTTCGGGGTCGCAGTCGCCTATTTTATATAGCTTTTCCTCAAGAGTGCCCTTTATAACGGCGTATTCCTCCCCCTGATAGGTGGGCTCATAGCCCACGGGGGCAAATTTGTATGAAACTCCGCCGCCGGTAAGAGTTCCGTCCTCGGCAAAGCTCATTTTCACCGTGCGGCTGCACGAAACGAGGAAAACGGCGCAAAGGGAGAGAATAATCGCAAGCAGTTTTTTCATATTAATATCCGAACTGACCGCTCAGGCTGTCGTCATTATCAATCCAATCGGCAACCGTGTATTCCGTGAAGTTTTCACGATCCTCACGGACTATAACCTTTTCGATTCCCGCATTGAGAACGAGACGCTTGCACATCATGCAGGAGCAGGTGTTGGGCATAATATTTCCCGTTGCGGGGTCGGTGCAGCACATATAAAGTGTGGCGCCCAGCATCTGGTCTCTGGGGGCGGCGATAATGGCGTTAGCCTCAGCGTGAACACTGCGGCAAAGCTCGTACCTCTCCCCTCTGGGAATATTCAGCCTGTCCCTGTAACAGTTGCCCAAATCGGAGCAGTTTTTTCTGCCTCTGGGAGCGCCGTTGTAGCCTGTTGAGATAATAACGTCGTTTTTTACAATAATAGCGCCGAATCTGCGGCGCAGACAAGTGCTTCTTTCAGCTACGGTCTGAGCAATATCCAAATAATAATTGGTTTTTGAAACTCTCTCCATTGGTGACCTCCGTAGAATAGTATATACAAAATCATTCTATCACCTTTTTCGCCGTTTTGCAATATTTAGATAAAATATTTAGCGCTCCTCATTAAAAAACAGTTATTGTGAAAAATATTGTAATTAAAACGGGAATATGGTATTATTGTATGAGAAAGGAGCGATTATAATGGATTGGAACGGTATTGCTGACATTATTGTAAAAAACGGGCTGAAGATTTTAATATCACTGGTGGCGCTGTTTATATGCTTCAAGGTGATAAATGCCATATCAAAAAGACTGCAAAAGCAGTTTTCAAAAACGGATAAGCTGGATAAATCAACGGTAAGAACCCTGATTTACATAGGGAAAATTCTTTTGAAAATCGTGCTTGTTATCTGCTTTGTAGGCTTTGTGGGAATTGACACCAGCGGTATTACGGCGCTGATTACGTCGCTGGGCGTTTGCTTCGGTCTTGCCATAAACGGAGCCGTTGCGAATTTTGCAGGGGGAATACTGCTCCTTCTGACAAAGCCCTTTAAGGTGGACGATTACATTGAAGCATGCGGCTACGAGGGCGTGGTTGAGGACATACATCTGACCAATACGAAAATATGCACATACGACAACAAGGTGGTGTATATTCCCAACGGAACCCTTTCCGCAGAGAAAATAGTGAACCACTTCCAAAAGGAAATCCGCAGGGTGGATATTCCCTTTGACGTGGACTACTCTACCGATGTGGAAAAGGCAAAGGCGGCGGCGCTGAGAGCCATAAAAAATACGCCCCTTGTGCTGTCCGAGCCGGAGCCTATGGCACGGGTTTTGCAGTATAAGGAATCGGGCATATGCATAATTACAAGAACATGGGTAAACAGCAAGGATTATTGGACGGTATTTCTTGATATTACTGAAAACGTAAAGCGTGAGTTTGTCCGTGAGGGCATTACGGTTCCGTTCAATCAGCTTGACGTGCATATAAAGAACGGCGACTGAAACAAAGGCGAAACGGAAAGGAAAACCGGAAACCGTTGTATTGAACTTGCAGAGAAGCAATATGATGAAGGGATAAACGATACTGTTACATCCATTGACGACAGAGCAAAGAGTGGAGTTAGCAAAACTCCTTATACTGATGGAAGTGGAACAGCAAGAACGCAAAGAGATATTGTTGGTAATAAGGTCAAAGGAAGAAGCGAACCTATTTCTAAACAAGCTCTCGGAGAGAAATTACGAAATGACGCCGGAGGAAGTGTATCAGGCCTCGGTGGAGACGATTATGGAACTTCAATAGACGAGAAGCACATGAAGTGGTTCGGTGTTAATTAAGTTTTTTGGGGTTCTTAGTACCTTTTTTTCAAAAAAGGTACTAAGCGGAGTGTGAGGCGGAGACTCACATGCCGCTTGGTCTGCAAAAAAATGTGAGGCGGAGCCTCACATGCCGTTTTGTCTGCGAATAAAGGGCTGTCCTCGGGGACAGCCCTTTATTCCTTCTCCCAGAACCTTTCCAGTGCGGCGTTAAGGGAATAGGGGTCGGACGTATATTTTATATGCCTCCACGAGCGTGGGAAAAGCCTGTATATGGCAGGGTCTGCGTAGCGGTCGTCCACAAGCACCGCCACGCCACGGTCCGTTTCGCTTCTGATAACCCGTCCCGCCGCCTGCAACACCTTTATCATGGCAGGGTACACATATGCGTACTCGTGTCCGTTTTCACGGGTGCTGTCGAAATATTCCTTAAGAATGTTCTGCTGGGCGGTGATTTTGGGCATTCCCGTTCCCACAATAACGGTGCCGATAAGCTTTTCGCCCTTCAGGTCAACGCCCTCGGAAAAAGCACCGCCCAGAACGCAAAAGCCCACCAGAGTGCCGCCGTCATTCTTTGAAAACTCGGAAAGAAACGCATTTCGCTCCCCATGGCTCATGCCCCTTGACTGGATTACCGTCCTTGCGTCGCACCCTGTCTGCGAAAAGGCTTTGTAAACGGTTTTCATATATTCGTAGGACGGGAAATATACAATATAATTCCCCTCCTTCGCTTCAATAACGGAGAGAATTATTTCCGCCACGTCCTCCGCATAGCTTTCTCTGTCCTCGTACCTTGTGCTTACGGAGTCAACGGCGAAAAGGCAGAGGTTTTCCGGGTCATACGGAGAGTCAAGCTCAAGCACCTTTGCATTCCTGCACCCCAAAACGTCCGCAAAATAATCGGCAGGGGTCAGCGTCGCCGAGAAAAGCACCGATGAGACGGCGGAGTTCATCATTTTGTCAAGGAGCGGGGAAGGGTCAAGACATCGGGAGGAAACTGTCAGTCTGCCGTTATACAGCTCCGCATAGAATACAAAGCCACGGTCAAAAAGGGAAACGCTCCGTAAAAATTCGTTTGAGCTTTGAACGGCACCTTCAAGAATTTCCGAGAGGGCTTCGTCCTCAGACACGGCGGCGTTTGCCGCCCGCACAAACTGGGACAGCGCTTCGGGAAGCCCCTTCGGGATTTCCGACGAAATATAATATCCGGCAGAAATGCCTCCGGGCATTTCTCTCTCCTCCGCACGGCATAAATCGGCAACCAGCTTGATTTTCTTAACTGCGGCGCCGATGCCGTCTGTCAGGAGGGAATTATTTTTATATTCGTCCCCCAGCTTTTTATATACCTTCAAAAGCTCCGCCGCATCAAGCGTTGCGGAGTACATTTCTCTTGCACGGTCGGGCAGGTTGTGCGCCTCGTCAATGAGGAACATATATTTGCCGTCAGTTTTTTCCTTAAAATATCGCCTGATGCGTACCGACGGGTCGAAAACATAGTTGTAATCGCAGATAACCACCTCTGCATATTCGCTTATGTCAAGGGACAGCTCATAAGGGCATAGCTCATGCTTTTTCGCGGCGGCGCAGACCGTCTGCGTGTCCATAACACGGCTGTTCTTTAACAGCTCGAGCAGTGCCGCGTCTCTGCGTTCCTCGTATGGGATTCTGTCAACCTCGCCCATGAGAGGGCAAAATCTGCATCGGCTGACGCCTTGCTTTTTCGGCATGTTCATCATAGGGCAGACCCGTTCCTTTGCAAGAACGGTGACGCATCTGAGGGTGGGGACGTGTGCGGTCATGGCACGCACTGCGTCCGCCGCCGCCTTTCCCGTAACGGTTTTTGCGGTGAGATAGAATACCTTTTCCACGATACCCGCACCTACCGCACGGAGGGCGGGGTACAGAGCGGAGACGGTTTTGCCCACGCCCGTGGGGGCGCAGACCAGAAGTCTCTCGGATTTTTTCGCCGCCCTATATGCTTCGGATATAAAGTCCCTTTGTGCCTCTCTTATACTGCGGTACGGAAAGGGCATATTGCAAAGGTCGGGAATGCCCCGAACTGCCTTTTCCGTTTCGATTTCTATAAAGGGAAGGGCGCGGTAGAACAGAGCGTCGCACATATTTTTGAGAAAGGGGGCGGGAGTGTAGCACTGAAAGGTTTTGCCTTCTCCGCCGTCCTTTGCCCTGAAAGAAATCCTCAGGTGTATGCCCTCCGCCGCCTTTTCAAGGCAGAGCATGTGTGCCAAAAGCACTGACAGCGCCATGCAGGAGGGGTCGGAGGCGGGGCGGGTTCTTTTTGTTATGCGTCCTTTTTCAAAAACCTTTTCCAGATACCACTCGGTACCGCTTCGGAAAACTGCATCCGCACATCCCGTAACGATAAAATTTACGCCTCCCTCGGAGATGGTGTAGGAAAGCTCCTTTCCCACAGACACAGGCTCGCCGCAGTCCTCGTCGGTTTGCGAAAAAACAAGCCTTGAGGGGTTTCTCCTTGTTCTTGCAAAGCCTGCCAGGTAGGACGCCGCCACGGAAATGCTTTTGCCGTCGTCGTGAGGTAATATTCTCATTTTCGCACCCGTCCTTTCCCCTGAGACTTATTTCATCAGTTTATTATATACTATCACATACTGCAAAAAAAATCCACATTTTTCGCTTGATTTCCTTTCGGCTTTATGTTAAACTGTTCGACATAAAGTACCGCAAGGCAGGTTTATTATGAAGAAAATCGACAAATTTATCACCCCCGGGGATTATTCTCCCGGAACGCACGTAGATGCCGACACAAGGCGCTGTGAATTTGATATAAAAAACGAGCAGATTTTTTTCGGGAGAGAGAAGCCCAAAATTGTTTTTGCCGGCGACTCCATAACCCATTATTGCGAGGTGAACCGTTTTTACAATAAATACGGGTTTGTTATCAACAGGGGAATAGGCGGCGATATGGCCCATATTATGGCGTGGCGTTTTACCGCTGACGTTACCCAGCTAAGCCCCCGGCTTTGCATTATGCTTGTGGGCGTAAACAATACGTGGTACATGGACGAGCACATAGACCGTGAAAAAAACGATTTTGACGCTGCCGAAAAGAGAGAATGTAAGGCTCTTATTGAACAATCCTTCAGAAAAATGCTTGAGGAAGCAAAGGAATACGGCTTTGACCTGTGGATTTGCTCCGAGCTTCCCCTGGGGGAGGATATTGTCAATAAGGATATACGAAATCGGTACATTATCGAGATCAATGAAATGCTGAAGGGGCTTGCAAAGGAGTACAACACCACCTACGTGGACTATCACTCCGCCCTTTGCAAGGAGGACGGACTTACCATGCTTGACGGCATTTCCAGAGACTGTCTGCACCCCAAATCCAACGGATATGAACTGATGAAGGGCGTTTTGGAGCCGCTTCTGGACGAGTATTTTTCCAAATAAAAGAAACACCTCCGTTGCCGTCGGCAACGGAGGTCTTTTTTATCCGATTTTAGCCTTGATTGCGTCCTCGCCCGCACGCATGGCGAGAATCGTTTTTGAAAGAAGCTCGTCCAGCTCCCAGCCCAGCCGCTCGGCACCTTCTCTTATTACATCTCTGGAACAGCCTGCGGCGAATTTTTTGTCCTTGAATTTCTTTTTCAGGCTTGAAAGCTCCATATCCTTTGTGCTTTTGGAGGGGCGCATCCTTGCGGCGGCGCCGATAAGCCCCGTCAGCTCGTCTGCGGCGAAAAGAACCTTTTCCATAATATGCACGGGCTCTACATCACAGCACAGTCCGTAGCCGTGGGAGCATACCGCATGGATAAGCTCGTCGGAGGCGCCGCAGAGCAGCTCCGGCGCTTTTTTGCAGTGCTCCTCCGGCCACATTTCGTAGTCAATGTCATGGAGTAGCCCTGCCATCGCCCAGAAATCCGCCTCGTCGGCAAAGCCCAGGTCGTTTGCAAACCACCGCATAACGGCTTCAACGGTGTATGCGTGCTCTAAGTGGAACGGCTCTTTGTTGTATTTTTTCAAAAGTGCCTCAGCCTCGTCGTATGTCAGTTTCGTTTCCATATTTTATACCTTTATCCTTTCAAAAAGCTTGCCCACGCTCACATGGTAAACATAATTTGCAGTTCTGTCAAGGGGCGTGGGGTCACGGTTAATGAGAACCAATTTATTTCCGCTGTAATAACGGACAAAGCCTGCCGCAGGATATACTGTAAGAGAGGTGCCTGCCACAATAAGCATATCCGCCGAAGCAATTTCGGCAATTGCCTTTGTGCATACCTTTTCGTCGAGAGCTTCTTCATACAGCACCACGTCCGGCTTCATTATGCCGCCGCAGGAGCACAGGGGTACATTTTCCCCTGACATAAGACATTCCGTGCCGGCGTTTTTTCCGCATTTCATGCACCGGTATGAGCTTACCGTTCCGTGCAGCTCATATAACTTAACTGTTCCGGCGTCCCGGTGGAGCGTGTCTATGTTCTGGGTTATAACCGCACTCAGCTTTCCCGCCCTTTCAAGCTCGGCGAGCTTTAAGTGTGCGGAATTGGGAGAAATCCCCTGCGGTATCATTTTTTCACGGTAGAACTTGTAAAACTCCTCCGTGTGAGAGCAAAAATAAGTGTGGCTGAGAATTTCCTCCGGCGGCACGTCATATTTTTGACTGTAAAGCCCGTCAACGCTTCTGAAATCGGGAATTCCGCTTTCCGTGGAAACGCCGGCGCCTCCGAAAAATACTATTCTGTCAGAGGAGTCAATAAGTGACTGCAATTCTTCGGCGGCATCCTCAATAGCTCTGTTTTGCTCCATGATTTCCCCCAAAAATAAGCTGATATTGTCTTAATTTTATCACATTTCAATGAAAAAGTCCATAAGTTTGCTTGAATAATGATATATTTTATGGTATTATACAGTTAATATCTTCAGTAGTCGGGTTCAAACGAACAGTTCGGAACAAAAGGAGTACATATGAAAAGAATTCTGTCAGCGTTTCTTGCGGTTATAATGACCGCCGGAGCCCTGTCCGTGGGTGCCGGCGCCATGAGCGAGGATAATTTTTCACTAAGCCAGAGCTTCAAAAACGAGGAGACCTTTACTCTGGGCGACGTCAACGGCGACGGGGCGGTTAACTCCCGTGACTCTTACGGCATCAAGGCATATGTGGCGGGCATATCAAA
>JAQXKW010000254.1 GCA_029010655.1 Clostridia bacterium
TGGGGCTACGATTATTACG
Organism: Clostridia bacterium; assembly: GCA_029010655.1. Taxonomy (GTDB): domain Bacteria; phylum Bacillota; class Clostridia; order Oscillospirales; family CAG-272; genus Avispirillum. The sequence continues at coordinate 20 of JAQXKW010000254.1, forward strand.
GTGACGACAGAACCCTTGACACCCACATAAAGCTTTTACGGCGCAGTCTGGGCAAATACTCGAAATTTATTGTTACTCTGAGGGGAGTGGGATACCGCTTTGACACGGAAGCATAAAAAAAATACCCGCCCTGCGGGAATGAGAATAAAAATGTTCGCATATCTTGCGTTCTTTACCGCCATAGTTCTGGCGGTTATCGCCGCATTTCAGATTCTACTGCTTGACAAGGTTTACAGAGCCACGGTTATCCGTCAATCAAAGGCAGCTGCCGAAACAATTTCGGCAATTGACTATAATTCCGAGGATTTCCGCAGCAAGGTATACGACACGGCATCAAAATACGGCATATGCGTTACGGTATACAAGGTAGGCGGAAGCACGGGAACCCCAATAGTGACGGCGCATACACAGTCCTTTTGCCTTATTCATTCCGCCGCCTTGGGCGACACCTTTCTCAGCGGAATTTATGCAAACGCCAAAATTGAGGACGTATATACGGAAACTCTGGAGCAGAAAAACTCCTCCTCTGCCGGAAGTCTCATTGCGGCAAAGGTTACAAGTGACGGCAACTACGACATTTTAACCGTAGTAAACTCCGACATTAAGCCCGTTGACGCCACCGTCGCCACCCTTCGCTGGCAGCTTCTGTACCTGTCGGCGATTCTTCTTGTAGTATCTGCGGTTATGGCATTCTTCATATCAAAAAAGATAGCGGTACCCGTTTCAAAAATGAATGAAGAAGCGAAAAAGCTGGCAGGCGGAAACTACGACGTGGACTTTGAGGGCGGTGCTTTCCGTGAGACGGTGGAACTTGGAAACACGCTGAACTATGCGGCAGGTGAGCTTTCAAAGCTTGACACCATGCAAAAGGAGCTTATCGCCAACATTTCCCACGATCTGCGCACGCCCCTTACCATGATCAGCGGTTACAGCGAGGTTATGAGGGACATTCCCGGAGAAATGACGGCGGAGAACATGCAGATTATTATTGACGAGACAAAGCGGCTGTCCTCCCTCGTCAACGACATGCTGGACCTTTCCCGTCTGACGGGAGGAAAAAGAGAGCTGAAAAAAACTCTCTTTTCCCTGACAGAGGCGGTTCGTCAGACCGTGGAGCGGTACTCACGCCTTACCGTAGCTGAGGGGTACTCCATAGAGTTTGCTCCTGACAGAGAGGTATATGTAGAGGCTGACGAAATTCTTATTTTGCAGGTTATATACAATCTGGTTAGCAACGCCGTAAACTACACGAGCGAGGACAAAAAGGTTTATATTACCCAGACTCTTACAGAGGGGATCTGCCGTATTTCCGTGTCCGACACGGGAGACGGAATTCCCGAAGAAAAGCTCCCCTTAATATGGGACAGATATTACCGCACAGGGGACTATCACAAGAGAGCTGTTACCGGCACGGGACTCGGGCTTTCCATCGTTAAGAACGCACTTCTTCTGCACGGTGCGTCCTTCGGAGTTTCAAGCTCCCTGGGCGAGGGCAGTACCTTCTGGTTTGAGCTGAAGGCTCAAAGCCCCAAAAACTGAAGCGTTCCGTCTGCCACTCCGTCCGCAAAAAGCTGAGGGGAGTTTGCCATCAGGGAGGCGTCATAAGGATTTGTTATAAATCCAAGCTCAATAAGCGTTGCGGGCATTTGCGTTCTGCGGAGAACGTACAGACCGGGACGGGAGGATATTCCCCTGTTGGGAAGTCCCGTTTCTTCGTTGAGGCGTACCAGTATATCCTCCGCTAAGGGTACTGCGGCGCTGTAAAGGTTATATACAAGCCCCGCAGACCCTGACGCCGACGGAATTGACGATGCGTCCGCATGGAGGCTGATGAAATAATCCGCTCCCCATGAGTTTGCGTCGTTTACCCTTGCGGCAAGGGAGGTAGCGTTTGAGGTGCCAAGCTGTGTTGTGGGCGTGGGGCGGGAAAGGCGCACGTCAAGCCCCGCCGCACGAAGCCGCTCTGCGGTCAGCACTCCTATGGTATACACCAAATCCTGCTCTCTGTATCCGTTGCCCTCCGCTCCGGCATTGGGATTTTGGGGATTATGCCCTTGGTCTATGTAGATCTTTGTCGCCATACATTTTCTCCTTTTGATAAATTACACTACATCATATGCAAAATTAAGGTGATCGTTACATGAAAGAAATTCAGAAAATACTGTCCCGTGTGCGCCTTGCGGTGGAAAAATACGACATGATTGAAGACGGGGACAGAATTGCCGTGGGCATTTCCGGCGGCAAGGATTCGCTTACTCTCCTTTGCGCCATGGCGCATCTTTCAAAATTTCTCCCCCGTCACTACGAGACAGTGGCAATTATGATAGACATGGGCTTTGACGTGTGCGTGTCTCACCCTGCCCCCCGCTGTGAGCACGAGGAAATCAAAAAGCTCTGCGACTCGCTGGGCGTTGAATTTTACGTCAAGCGGACAGAGCTTGCAAAGATTATATTCGACACGAGAAAAGAGTCCAATCCCTGCTCCCTTTGCTCACGGATGAGGCGGGGAATTCTTCACGACACGGCAAAGGAATTGGGGTGCAACAAGGTTGCTCTTGGGCATCATTTCGACGACGTTGTGGAAACCTTTATGCTTAATCTTTTCTTTGAGGGCAGAGTGGGCTCCTTCTCCCCTGTTACTCTCCTTTCGAGAAAGGAGCTTTACGTAATCCGTCCCCTGGTAATGACGGAGGAGAGAATGATAAAATCCTTTACGAAAAAAGCGGGACTTCCCGTTGAGGAAAGTCCCTGTCCCGAAGATAAGCATACGGAAAGAGAATATATTAAAGAATATCTCCACGCCTTTGACCGCCGCCACCGCGGTTTATACCGTCGGATTTTCGGCGCTTTGGAGCGCGGCAACATTGACGGCTGGCACGAGTAATCACGCTTTTCCCGTAACAGCCCTTCTCAAAAGATTGCTGTCGGCAATATTTACCTTGCCGTCGCCGTCCATATCCGCAGCAAGAGCCTGCCAATCCTCTGCAACGGTTTTTCCTATAATAATCGTTTTCATAATATTGCAGTCTACGGCGTTAATTTTTCCGTCGCCGTTTAAGTCTCCCGCAGTATATACGGGAGTATCGCTGACCGTAACGGCGCAGGACACTTCCCCGTCTGCCGGCACGGTATAGTCAACCGCAGGGTCAAGCCCGGAGAAATACCAGCCCACACCGTTATCCGGGAAAGTGAGATACACGCTTGTTTCTCCTGTCGCCGCCGTTTCAAGTATTTCAAAGGTGAGGCTTAAAATTTGTC
>JAQXKW010000255.1 GCA_029010655.1 Clostridia bacterium
GGCATAAGATAAAACCCCTTTAGGGGTTGCCGGAAAAGGGAATGCGGTCGGCAAACCTTTCGGCGCCCCTTTAGGGGTTTTGTCCGTAATATGCCCTTCCAGGGCTTATTCAAGCCTCCGGCTTAGCCGGAGGTCCTGACTACCTGAACAGCTCCTCTGAGCTTACAATATCAAGCCCCATGTCGGAAAGCTTGCGTCGGGATTCACTTCCCTCTATTCTGAATACCATGTACGCTTTTCCCGGAGTGTGGGATAAAAAGGCGTATGCGTATTCAACACCGATTCCTGCGTCGGAAATCAGCTTCATTACAGCCGCCATTCCGCCGGGCTTATCCTCCATTCTTACCGCTATTACTGGGGTAAGCTTGCAGGGGTAGCCGGAAGACCTTAAAATTTCCGCCGCCTTTTCGGGGTCTTCAACTATAACTCTCAGAATTCCGAAATCCTGTGTATCAGCCAGCGACAGAGCGTGCATGCTTATTCCGTTTTCTGCCAAAACCGAGCATACGTCTGTCAGCGCACCGTGTCTGTTTTCAACAAAAACCGATATTTGTTTAATACTCATAATTCTTCCCTCACTTAAGCTGAACATTATCTATTAGCTTGCGCTTGTCAATTACCCTTACGGCCTTGCCCTCGCTTCTTGCAATAGAACCGGGCTGAACAAGATGCACCGCAGGATTAATCCCCAGCATGGTTTTAAGCGCCCCTGCGAGATTTTTCTCCATGGCGGTAAGCTCTTTCACCGTGTCGGAGAACTGCTCCTCGGAGATTTCAACGTAAACGTCAAAGGTGTCGGTACTGCTTACCCGGTCAACAACGATCTGGTAATTCGCCGTGTAACCCATTTTCAAAAGCACGGTTTCAATCTGCGACGGGAATACGTTTACGCCGCGGATTATAAGCATATCGTCGCTTCTGCCTAAAGGCTTTGACATCTTAATATGAGTTCTGCCGCAGGGACAATTTACGTGCTTCAACACGCATATATCTCTGGTGCGGTAGCGAAGAAGCGGAAACGCTTCTTTGTCAATACATGTAAATACAAGCTCGCCCTTCTCTCCCTCGGGAAGCACTTCACCTGTATCGGGGTCAATAATTTCCGCTATAAAATGGTCCTCATTTATATGCATGCCGTTCTGTGCGGAGCACTCAAACGCTACGCCGGGACCGGAAATTTCAGTAAGCCCGTATATGTCATACGCCTTTATTCCCAGAGCTTTTTCAATGCTCTGCCGCATTTCCTCAGTCCAAGGCTCTGCGCCGAAAATTCCCGCTTTCAAATCAATGTCATCAGCCGTCAGCCCCATTTTATGAAGAACCTCGCCGATATAAACCGCATAGGAGGGGGTACAGCAAATAATTGTTGAATGGAGATCCCTCATAAACTGTATCTGTCGTTCCGTATTGCCGCTGGACATGGGAAGCGTCAGGCATCCCACCTTGTGAGAGCCGCCGTTAAGTCCGGGACCGCCTGTAAACAGACCGTAGCCGTATGCCACCTGACAAACATCGTCCTTTGTTCCGCCTGCGGCAACAATGGCTCTGGCACAGCATTCCTCCCATAAGTCAATATCATTTTGCGTATAGAAGGCAACAACTCTCTTTCCCGTAGTTCCGCTTGTGGACTGAATTCTCACGCACTCCGAAAGAGGAGTGCCCAAAAGCCCATAAGGGTATGCGTCTCTGAGATCCGCCTTTGTCAGAAACGGGAGCTTATGCAAATCGTCCGTGGACTTAATATCCTCCGGCTTTACTCCCTTTTCGTCCATCAGGTTTCTGTAATACTCAACGTTTTCGTAAACACGCTTTACCTGACGAACCAGCTTTTCATTTTGAATTTCCTTGATTTTCTCAATAGGAGCGCATTCAATCTCCTGTCTGAAATAATTGTTCATAACCGTCTCCTGTCTCGTTTGCGGGAAACGAGAGTTCTTTTCCTTTTCACGTATTCATGGGGAAAACAGGACTTTTCAGGGAGCACCCGGGCAAAGTCCGTAAAATTAATGTACCATAATTTGCGCCCGTTGTCAACACAGCTTTTTAATTTCGAGCGTTTCGGTTATTCGGGCTTATGCAGCATGTCAAAATCGCAGTGGGACAAAAACTCACGAGCCATAAGAGTGGCTCCCACCCTGCTGGGATGCATTCTGTCCCATGCAATGGAAGCAGGGTGTCTGTACTTGAAATACTCATCGTACATTCCCTGAAAATCCACGTATTCACAGCCGTATTCATCGGCAAGCCTTTTGCAAATCGCACCGTATTCGTCCATGCGCGCTCTCATAGGGTCGTCCTTGAGAGGCTCCATGAAATAAGGTGAGATAATAAACATCTTTTTCACCTTTGAAACGGTCATTTCAATCATTTTCCTGATGCTTTTCTCCGTTTCGTCGGGCAAAACGTGCTGCCCCGTGTAGCTCGGACTGTCAAACTGGCGCCATACGTCATTGCCGCCGATAAGCAGGCTGACATAATCCGGATTCAAATCAAGTACATCCCGCTGCCATCTTTCAAGCATTTCCGTGCTTGTATTTCCGTTAACGCCGGAATTGACAACTCTGACGTGAACCTCAGGATAAAAAGCGTTCAGCATGCTGTCAATCTCTCTCACATATCCGTTGCCGAGAGCGTCCCACAGGGGGCTGTCCCCCACAGGAAGCGTACTGCCCATATCCGTAACGGAATCTCCTGCAAAAACGATAGTCTCGTAATCCTTAAAAAGCATAACATTTCCTCCGAATGTTTATTTTAATAAATCGGTATGTTACAGACATTGTAGCATAAAACAGTCAATACTTCAATATAAACCGAAAAAATCTCACACATCTTGCAAAAACAAGCAAAACTGATAAAACTTGACTAATAAGTTCGACTGTGATATAATGTGGAGGAAAGGGAGAAAGCTTTTGTCTGTTTTTCGTTACCGTTATTTCTGCAATTCTAAATTAAAGGAGTAAGCAAAAATGAAAAAAACATGTTTAATTGCCTGTATTCTAACCCTTTGCCTGTTAGTAACCTCCTGCGGATATACTATTGTTGACACAAGCAAAATCGAGGACTATGCCACAACCTTTGACAGAGCATTTCAAGATACTGAGCTTGACCAACCCGCCATTATGAAAATTTCAACCTCCCCGAGCGACGGTGAAATTGTTCAGTATTATGCAAAATGCATTGATGAATTACCTTTAGGCGAACGGGTTCAAATACTTTTGTCGGTGAAATATAACAGCGAGGCATTTGAAAAAGAAACGGAAAGAATTTCCGCCATATCACAGGCAAATCCCGTTCTTTATGACACGGAGCATTTTCAATATCCCGCATATGTTTCCTCAATAGGATACCTAAATGCATGCGAGTATGTTCTTGTTGACAGCGATAACAGCACCCTGCATTATGTTGTGTTACAATCGGTACTGGCGGAAGATATTGTTTTCGACGCCTCTTATTTGCCGTCAGGCTACACCGATTACGGAGAAGTTGAGGGTATGAAGCATACTATTTATTATAGGTTGCTGGATTTGGAAACGCTTGATTAAAATAGCAGATAAAATAGTTTGATGGGATTTATCAGAGTAAACTGGATTTAGTAATTGAGAAAAGAGTGCTTACCCATGTGGGGAACGCATTTATGAAAAATGATTTTCTGATTTATGCAGACGGAAAGGATGTAACATTCCGAGACTCTGTGAGTTGCGAAATCGGTCAATGCATTGATATAAAAGCTGTTCAGGAAAAATTTACCCATTATGACGGGAAGTTCTTTAAATACTACATGAGATTTTCCGATATGAATAAAAGTAATGCGATCCCGAACTCAGACGGCTATCCGCCGGAAACTCCTGAACTTTGTTCAAAGCTTCGGATTACGGGAGAAAACCCGAAAATTAAAATAGTGTTGGATGAAGAAAAAGCCCTGTTTAGAATAACAGGTGAAGATGTTGAATTACTGTCTGCCGAATCATCAAGACAGGTGCTGCCCCAGCACAAATCTATCGCATTGAAAATATTGTTTTTTAATTGCACTATTTCATTTTTGTTAGCACTGATAATCACTTTAGGATTATCAATATGGATGCGAGACAAAGTAATGACTATCGCTTGTGCAGTATTTTTCTCAATTTGCCTATTTTTAAATTTGAAATTCCTTATACCGAAATATTCGTTCATAAAATCAGGAAGGAAGAAAAGCATTGATCTGCTGAGTAATAAGAAACACTTATTTTGTAATTGGAATAAGAAAAGCAAATGAATTGTCGAATATAATTAGGGTAAATTTATGATTGATTATCTATGGCTTGTAACATCCGTACTGTTTTTAATCAGTTCAATAATCAATGGAATTAGGTGGTTTGTGATCCGCAAGGATTATAAATTAAGCAGTTTTTTAGTGGTAGCTGTCCAACTCATAGCATTTATAGTTTTGCTAATTATGGCTTTATAAATTGAATGAAATGGATCAAGACAAGTTTTTGAGTGGGTATACACTGATCAGATAAGGAGTTGTGCGATGAAAAGATTATCATATTGTTTAGCCGCCGTTATTCTGTCATTATTGTTGGTTTCTTGCGGATCCGGTGATTTATTGCTTGAAAAAGAAATATCAATTAGTGATAATAATACGGTCTTTGGCGGGGATTGTCAAATCTTCAATGGAAATATAATATATATTTATGGAATTGGTAAACTTTCTCCGAAGTCGTTAAAACAGAAAACCAAAGTATGGACTAAAACCATAATATCAGATTTGTCTTTGTTACATAATGATATATTATCAAGCGTATTGTGTAATGAAGATAACATATATGTTATATCATACTCCGATGAATCAAAGGAGAGTTACATATATAAACTGAACGGTAAGGAAGTTCTGGAATTGGCACATATTGATAAGATGATTACAGAATCGACAATTTACAATAGTTCTATGTTCCTAAAGGAAGTAGGCGGCAATCTGTATATGTTGAATTTATCAAACAACGAAATGTCATCCATTCATGGCGGAATTGATGATTTTTGCATCAACAATGACAGCCTTTATTATTTATATAGTTTCAAAGGTTATAAGATTTTTAAATATGATTTAAAAAGTCAAGATGAAACTTTAATCGGGGAGATTGATTTTGGCGGAGAATTATTATCAATAGACGGTGACTATATTGTTTATCTAAATAATAGTAAACTTTGTTTATATAATTATAACGATAAATCAACGCTGGATATACAAATCGAAGATAATATAGCCGTTTCCGGAGCATATATAAACGAAAGCACATTATATATTAATACGCTGAAGGATGATTCACAACACGGTGAACTAATTGAGTACAGTATTTCTGATAATTCTATAACAGAAGAACATAGACTGGGTCTATATAGGATAGATAATTTATACTATACCACAGAAAATGGCGTTATATATGTAAAAACATGCAACGATGCTATATATGAAATAAATAATGGAGTTGCAAAGGAGATAACTAAATACTAAACATATATTTGCAGTAGATGTAAATCAAAAATCGGAAACGATGAGCGTTTCCGATTTTTGTTTTGCTTTTATTCGCCGTCTTTTGTATCTGTTCTCTTTTCTGTCCGGCGTTTTGAAAAGGCTATGGGCAGCAATGCAAGTGCGCTTGTGCCGGCAAGAACTACGTAAAGCCACGGCTTTAAATCGTCTCCTGTTTTCGGAGGTTTGGGATCGTCCGTTTCAATAGGCAGTTCCTCCGCCTTGAACTGCCAGTCAAGATAGCCCACAGCCTCCTTATAATCGTTCCCCATGGTTTCTGGAACCTCCAGCGTAACGTCTAAATCCACTTCGCCGCCCGAATAAAGCGTTCCTAGGTACACCCAGTCGGAAAGCCCCGCCGTTTGCGACGGTGCGGCGTCAAACATATACGTCTGCTCTGAATCCCCTGATTTCGATACCTTCAGCTGAAGCTGTGAAAGGAAGTCCTCCGAGCCCTTCTCTGCCCCAAGGGAGCGCAAATACAGCTTGACCTTAACCTTATTGGAGGCATCGTTTTTTACGGTGATTTTCTCCGTAAGGCTGTCGCCCGGCATAACATTCTTAAATTCCGTGAACAAATCCGTAGGGGAATATGTACTGCCCGGCTCAAAAATAAATTCACCGGCTGTCCCTTCATAGGAAACCTTACTTTGCGCAAACGCCGTCACCGAGAAAAGCAAGGCAAAAAGGACAGCGCACGATAGAGCGGCGGCTCTTTTTATAATATGTTTCATGCACTCTCCCCCTACTGTGGAATTCTGCCGTCGGCTGAAACGGTGACGCCCCAAGCGTCCTCGACCGCTTGCGCCGGTTCTGCCTGAATAACCTCTGCCATAACTTCCACCGTCTGTTTTCCGCCGTCTGCGTCCGTATATTTTATAAGCTTTATTCCCTCGTCTCCGATTAATGGAGCGTCAGGCTCGCTGTCGGGTAAAACCGGCATGGAATAGTAATAGAAGCCGTTCATATAAAACCACCCGTCACCCGGCTGAAATTCGGGAAGCGCTGAAGTCCCGCCGATTATCTGACCGTTATCGTTTATGCGGTAGGATACAAAACTTATCCTTACATACACCGCCGTGTCGCTTGTATTCTTAACATTAACATTCCGCTTTATCTCGCCGTCGAATTCCTCGTCAACATGACAGGATATTCCCGCAGGACGAAAGACATTTTCCACCCGATCCGTCCTGTCCACGAGAAAAGCCGCCGTACCGAGAACCAAAGAAAACAGCAAAACCAAAACGACGGTGAGAACAGGCAATACAATCCGACCCTTTTGTTTTGTGCTATTGTCCGAAATCATTATTACTTCCCTCCTTTATCCGCATCGTTATTCACACCAAAGCTGTTCTTGACAACGGCGCTGAAGCTGTTATGCCACTGATCCGTTTTGCTTAAATTTTTGCATATGATTTCCGCCGTGTTTCTTTCTTTTGAAAGGACTGCGGTATTCCCTTCGGGGAATTCGGCGTCATATCGCCAGCTCCAATTCCCGTCCTCCTCGACCGTGTAGTTTCCTACGGGCAATTCGCAGACTGTTACGGAGGATCCGCCGTTTGCCGTCACCTGCGTATAGGCCGTTCCGTCCTTATAAATTCGGAACAGATAGGGCTCGTCGCTCTTACCGCCGTTTTTTGTAACGGTCAGAGTGCACGTTTTTACATGAACCAGAAAGGTTTCGGACGCAGGCTCAAAACCGCACTCATCGTCGCAGGGCGTATGCTCCCATACGGTATACTCCGTTATGTCCGTCTCGCCGATTTTCGCGGTGACGCATACTGGAAAGTCCTGTTTTACAGCGATTTTTCCGTCTTTAACGGCATTTTCTTCTGCGGTATATTCAAGGGTTAAGACAGGCTTTCTGCCAAACATCTGTACGTCATCGGACAAGGTGTTCCCGTGCTTCCAAGTCTCGGAAACGAGGTTTTCGCCGTAGCTGTCGGGTGCTGTATCGCCGTAATATTCTACGCTGTCCTTAAAGTTCAGTACAGGCGAGAAAACATAAACATTGGCAAAAGCGCTTTCAGTTATTCCGTCAGCAGAATTAATGTCTCCGCAGTCTGCTCCGTTGCCGTTATAAACAGGCGAAACGGAAATGTTGATTTCGATGTTTTCCGTATCAGCCGTATTGCCGACGGAAAGGCTTTCATCGGCAAAGCGTACATCTCCCATGCTAACATATGCTGTTTGCCACGGCTCTGTTTCCGTAGTCTTAATGTTTATAAGCTCAGCCGGGCTCGGTATTTCTCCGCCGAGGTATATATTCTTATCGACCCCCGCACAGACGGGCGCCTTTATTGGCACATTTACATTGGGCACACGGAAAAGTCCTGTGGGCTCTGTTTCAAAAATATCCGCATAAATGCCGGAGCCGTCTCCGTTTGTAGGTACATTGTTGCCGCCAAAAAAGCCTTCTCTTACCGACACCGTAAAGGAAACAACTATCTTTCTGCCTCGGAAATCCCCTGCCAAGGTGTCGTCCGTTTCGCATCTCCCCGTTTCGGAAACATAATTCGCCTGAAAATCAAAGCCTGACACAGAGACCGTACGGGTTTCAGGCTCTAAAACGACTGATGAATCCTCAAGAACCGTTCCGTTTTCCGACCAAAGGGGCTCTCCGTTTTCATATCCTTCACAGTCATATGTCACAACCTCAATATCGCTTCCGTTTTCGGGCAGGCAGAAGTATTCCGTAACTTCGTCCTGAATAACGGTTTCTCTGCCCAGAGCCAGTGTTTGAGCACCTATCTGCTTATCTATTGATTCAAAGATTTCATTAAGAGCCTCTGCGTCGTCTGCGGAAAGATAATAGCTCTCCCCCTCCTTCAAATCGGGGTTGGGGTAGCCTGACACATAGCCTCTCTGATAGCCTGACGTAACATAGCGAGCATCGGGGTAGTTCGAGGAAATCCCATGCATCAGCGTATTGTTATCGTTAATATTCCCCTTATGCGAGCTGAGACTGCCGTCAGCTCCCTCAAAAATTCCGATAGTATAAACGGTGGCGTTGCAGTCATGCTTTATGGAATACGCCTTATTGACAACCCCTGAGCGGCTGCTGTTAGTTTCGCCGTCTGTAAACAGCACCACAACCTTGTTGCGGTCTTCGTCCTTTTTTGTGTCGTTCTCTAAAATGCTGCTCGCCATATCCAAGCCGTCAAGGGTATATGTTCCGCCGTGTGCGGTAAGGGCTGAAATCGCATTTGCCACGCTTTGCCGTCCGCTCTCCACGCTTACGTCCTGAAGTGCGTTTTCATACTGCGCCGCAGTAATACTTCCGTACTGAACACCGTTATGGGCTTTGGAGTCGGGATAATAGCTTGTGTTGCTGTCCTTTATAGGGTTGGTCTCGGATATTTCAATCCCTGTCAACAGCTCCGTATTTGAAAAGCCGTCGGAGCTGAATCCAACAACTGCGATTCTGTTGTTCACATCATCGTCTGTCCCCGCTGTTTCGTCAGGTCCCTTGGCTTTGTTCTCAACGCTTTCAACAAAACCGTTCAGCGCCTGTGTAAGTGCGTCAAGACGCTTCTGAGTTGATTCGCTACGGGTAAAAAACTGAGAGTGCGAATTATCGGAATCGTCAACCGACGTCATCGGCACATATTCGTTACCCTTATAGTGTCCGAAAAAGCTGTAACAGCCGTCTGTCCACCCGTTACAGTAAGAACAGTATTCTACCTCAATATATTCGCCGTCATCCTGCACATAATAGCTCATGTTGGTGCTGAGCGAATATACGGGAGTGTACTGATAGGATTTCATGTCGTAGCCCATACTGCCCGACTGGTCAATAACGAGCACTATGTCAAGGGGCTTTGTTGTGTGCTGAACGGTAACATTGCCCGTGGTGTATGCCTCCAGCATAATCCGGTAACCGTCGGTGTCCTGCGACACGGTTTTATTCATAACAAGCCCGTCTGGCGAGCTTGTTTCGGGAAAAGCAGGCGGGTCGGGCGGAGCCTGAGCCGCCGCCATACGGCGTGCGGCGAAATGTACGGCGCATTCTGCGCTTTCGGGAATATATGCCGCATTCGTAAAGTTCACAGCCCCCAAGGCTTCGTCCGCCGTTTCCCCGTCGGCTGTGTACCCGTACGCTGTTCCCACCGAGACAAGCGGAAGGAGCATTACAACAGTCAACAGTAAAGAGACTGTTTTCAGTCCGATTATTCTCATATGTGTTTCTCCTTACCGATTATCAGTCCAGCCGACCGCCGTGACAGGTGAGTCGCCGTTATTTGCCGACTGCACGCTGAACGCCTTAATATCAAGCTGTGCCGTGCTGTTCTGATAGAGATTCTTCATATCCTTTGAAAAGGTCACCTTTGTAAAGAGAGGCTCAGTTTCCCCGCCGCCCTCCAAAGCCATTCTGTAATACCAGTAACCGTCCCGCTCTGTCCAGTACTCAGTATTGAAATCCATTTCAATAAGCGAGCCGCCGTTTTCGTCACCCTCGCCGCCTACCGGTACAATTTCTTTGTTTACCGAAACACGGACATACTCCGGGCTATTCCCGGTATTTCTCACGGTAACGATTTTTGAAACCGAGGTATCGGGAACGACGCTAATTTTGTTTTCAAAGGGCACTTTTTTCCTGTCCTTCAGCGAGTTTTCCAAAAGCTCGACCTTTATGTTTCCTGCCGTAATCACGTTTACGGCGGTGCCGTCCGTTGCAAAATATGAGACGGTGCCATATGACAGCAATGCGCCGATAATTACTAAAAACGCACATAAAAGAGTCTTTCGTTTCATAAAAGATCCTTTCTTCTTTATTTTTCTGTTTATGTAAAGCCTCAAAAGGCATAAACAAACGTCCTCACCGAAATAAGTCAAGGCGTCTGTTTATGCCCTTCCCACAGATGTGGGAAAGGCATTCGTTATTACAGCCGCCCGAAATCACTCGTTGGTGTATGACGCAAACGCCTCTTGAACAGTATTATAGGAATCCGCAGTCTGAATGGCATGTGCGGTAACCTCTATGGTAAAATCTTCGCCGATAGCCTCCATTTCATCGTTGTTAAATTCCGCAGGAACCGTAACAGAGCTGAAAAGCTCGCCTGTATTTTCCCCGGGCTTGCATATATTCTTATAATAGTAGGAATATGTAAGCGTATCCTTTTCCCCGTCAAGCTTCGGGGAGTCCTCTGTGATAAGCCAGCGGTCGGACCAGTCAGATTGCGACATGTCGAAAAGTTCGGAGGCCAAGTCAATTATACCGTGGGCTTTTGCCGCACTGAGAAATGCTTCTGCGTCCGAAATTGTTACATCCACACGGAGCCATGCGTCGTTTTCGCCCGTATTGGTAACTACCGGGTTCTTTGCATATTCAATACCCGGTGCAACAGCCTCGGGCTCTGTCCATTTATCCTCCGTAAGCTCAATTTCCACATTACCCAGCGTAAAGGTGTTGGTTTTTGCGTCACTGTCGGTAAAGTATGCAAGAGTACCTCCCGCAAGGACGGCAAGCGCCAAGCATGCCGCCGAACAAATTGAAATCAGTTTTCTTTTCACCGTTTTTCTTCCCTTCTCAGATATTAATCAATTATAAGATTCCATGCGCCGAGAGCGTCTGTGCCGTCGGGCAGATTGTCGCTTTGTATTGCATAGGCGGTAAAGGTCAGCGTGGGATATGTATTCTCCGTAAGAGATACAAGCTGTTCCTTTGTTACGCTTGTTTTCACCGTCACCGTGTCGTCACTGATAACGGGAAAGCTCATTCCCGCTTTTGCGGTCTGCTCGTCAACAGAACGGTAATAAACGCCTGTAACGCCTTCTAAGGGCGTCCAGCCCCCGTCAGTCTCAAAGCTCATAAAATCATCGAAATTTGCAGAATTTTCAGCCTTTACAAACAGCCAGCAAGCCTCGCTTCCGGCATTAACCGTAACTTTAGGGTCTTTGGAAAGCTCGGCGCCGGGCACCATTTTATAAGTGCTGTTTTTGATTTCTCCGTCACTGTCCGTGTTTTTTAGCACTGTGCCCACAGTTTCCGACATGGAAATATCAACATCCCCCACAGTAAAGGTGTTTTGAACCTTCTCCGTTTTGTCCTTCAGCCAAGCAACCGTCGTCCCTGCGGCAATGCCCAAAAGCAAAGCCGCACAAACGGAGTATATAATCAGTTTTTTCTTCATAAATACGTCTCCTTCAGGCTTTTTGCGCCGTTTCTGTAATTATCCCAAAAATGCGGCGGACTGCCATGCGGCTTCAGCGGTAGAAAAGCCGTCTGCCTGAACCGCATAGGCAATAACCTCTATTTTTGCGTTTGCATAGCCGGAAACCTCGGCGTCACCTTTGAGAGTAAAGCTCTCAAATACTGTTATATTATCGCCTGCGGAAACTGTTTCCCGGTAAGCGTAAACATTGTTCGTAGAATCAATCAGCGTCCAGCCGTTGCCTGTCATCTGCGCCTCAATGCTCGTGTCTGCAACTATGGACTTAAGTCCGTTGTCAAGCTTTACGAATATCCAGCAATCCTCGCTGTTAGCGCCCACATGAACGGTAGGATCCTTCACATAGGAGTGACCGGGAAGCAAATGATATGTATTTGCTTTCACACGGCTGTTGGATTTCACGGTGCCATCGGGATTCACCTCGGCCTCGTCCAGAGTAATGTTCACACTACCCACGGTGAAGGTGTTGGTTACAGTATCTTTTCCGGTTAAATATGCTATGGTGCCAAACACAGAGACGGCAACCAGCAGAACCGCACATAGAGCTGTAACCAGTACTTTTGCTTTTGTTTTCATAAGAAAACCTCCTGAAAATATGTTGAAAAATATATTGGCAGCCTTTCGGCGTAACCACAACTCAGCTTTCCGGACATTTCCGGCTATTTTCTGCCTTTTTCTTTCCGAAATCCGGCCAAAAGCCCACAGCCAAAAGTATAACTGCGGCGGAGATTACAAAATACACCCCAGGCGGATTTTGTATGTAAACCGAAATATAACCCAGATACGGAATGTTAAAGACAGGCTTTCCCATAATATTCTGTGCGTGAACGAGACCGCCGTCCTCATCTTTGTTAGCGATTCCCTTTGTCTTAAACCGAAGCACCGAGGGATCGTCCCCGTCGGGTACAACGGCAACAATTCGGTGGGTTGCCGCCGTATCGCTGTCAAGTAAAAAGGTTATATCGTCTCCCACCTTCAGTTCTGCCGGGTCAACCTTTTTAACATACAACAGCGACCCAACGGGATATTCCGGCTCCATACTGCCGGAAAGGACCGCATAGGGCGTAAGCCCTAAAATTCTAATTCCCGCAAGCAAAGCCGCCGTCAAAACCGTTATTGCAAGCAGTACGGTAGCCGCAATGCTTCGCACTTTTATAATGGCTCTTATCATTCTTATGTACCTTCTTCTGCCAAACGGATGTTATATATAGGTTCACAGTGAAATAAGCCATTCCCTCTTGCAAAGCTCATATAGCAAAATCCGCTCGGAATAATTACCAAATATTTCCTTTACGGAATTATTATACATTGTTTTCAGAACTTGTAAAGAAGAACACATCGGGCAAAATCGCCCGCATATAACAAAAACAGCCGCTATTTTGCGGCTGTTTTGATAAAAACCGGGGATTTTTCAAATATTCACACATATTATGTAGGAGTTTGCGATATTATTTATTTCCCGAAATACTGCGTCTCGTGATATTTTTAATGAAAACTTTTTGCGAATTCCTTATAAACCATCAATTACCGTTTCACGGTCGTATTTTCCCATGTACTTTTTATACCTTTCGTGGCGTGTGACAGGGTTATCCTCCGAGCCGCACTCCTCCCAACAGGCAATAATATACCACATATTCTGTTCCCTTGTGTTTTTCAGTCTCATTGTTATTTCGTCTTTGCCTATATCAGATCTGTTCTCACAATCGTAAAATTCCGTGTTTTCTGAACAGTTCAGAAGATTTGCCTTTACGCTGTTAAAATTCTCAATAGAAGCATCTACGACTTTTTCCACATAATCAAGGCACCTTTCCACGTCGCCGTCTCTGATATATTCCTTCGCAAGGAGCATGTTGAAGCTGCACTTAACTTCGGAAAGATGGAAGGGATCAACAGTAGGTTCTGCCGCTTTGAATATCTCACTTGCTGCCTCGTATATTTTTACGGCGCTTTCACGTCTGGGTTTGCCGAAAACCGAATATGCTCTCCCCAAGGCATACAAAGCGTCGTAAACGTTGTAAAGGCTCATACCGTAAATGCGCTTTGCAAGCTTTATCTTTTCTTCTTTGTCTTCCTCATTGTTTCTAATATCCGCAATACTAAATTTCATTTTGAGCTTGTCCTCTTCCTCCAAATCCTCTGTCAGAAGGTCCGCCTGCTCATAATCGCCCATGTGACAGTACAGCCTGATGAGCATTCTTTTTGCCATAGTTTTAGAACTCAATCTGGGGTCGTAATTCAGCACGTTGTGGAGCTTGCGCTCCGTATCATTAAATATGCTTGTAACTTCTTTTTCCTTCAGCGAGAGCCGATGAAACCGCAGAGCAAGCTCCAAGGCTTCCGTACCCAAAGATGAGCATGTCAAAAGCAGGTCGTAATTTGTAGGATAACGCTTTGCAAGCTCACGGCACTTGTTGTATCTCTCATATGTAATTTTTTCATACGGTTCATCACTGTTGAAATCGTTCCATGCGGTATGCATGTACTTTTTATTTGTTTCCTCGCCAAAAGCGCTGATTTCTTCACTTTCGGAAATATTCATTCCGAGAATCAAATCGGTTGTTACACCGAGAGCCTTTGCAAGTGGAACTATCTGCACAATATCAGGCATGCCTGTATCGCACTCCCACCGTGACACCGTCTGAACAACGACGCCCATCATATCGGCAAGCTCTACCTGGGATAAGCCCTTTAACTTTCTTAACGCTCTTATTCTTTCACCAAACGAATTCATATTATTACACACTCTCTTTTTAGTATTCTTTACAGTATAATCATAACATGTCAGGCACAAAATTGGAATAGCATTATTTGAGATATTTTTACATTATGTGTTAAGTAAGGTTTTGAAAATGAAAACTACCAGCGACAACAGTCGCAGCCAGAGGCTGCTCCGTCAAATTCGCTGCGGTCATTTGTCGAGGTCTCTTCTTTGCCAAGCATAGCAAAAGGGGTACCGAACCAGCGACAACAGTCGTTCGCCAACGATGTTGGCGAACTCCGCAAATTCGCTGCGCTCATTTGCCGAGGTGTCTTCTTTGCCAAACCCAAGAGGGGGGAGCCAAAAAGAAAGCACCGCTATTGCGGTGCTCTCTTTTTGGCTCCCCCTGCTGGGCTCGAACCAG
>JAQXKW010000256.1 GCA_029010655.1 Clostridia bacterium
TTTTTGCCGTCCTTTCCGTCAAGCCATTCAATAGGCTGAAGCACATGCGGATGGTGACCCACAATAACGTCTGCGCCGTTTTCTGCCATTATCTTTGCAAAGTTTTTCTGATCCTCGTTAGGGGTCATTGCGCCCTCATCGCCCCAATGAACGCTTACAATTACAAAATCGGAGTTATCGCACGCCTCTTTAACGTCTCCCGCCACGTCGGACTGTTTAAGATAGGGCGCATAAAGCCCCGCATTTGCAGGGTCCTCGCTGAGATTGGTTCCGTAGGTATATGCAACAAAAGCGATCTTTATATTGTTCTTTTCGTAGTAGGTTATATACCTTGAGTCGCTTTCCTCATAACAGCCCACAACGGTAAGGCTTCTTGCTTTCCAGTTATTGTAGGACTCAAGAAGCCCTTTGGCACCTTTATCCAGCATATGATTATTGGCAAGGTTGATAATATCGAAGCCCGCCTCGGCAACGTCGTAGGTTAAGTCCACAGGGCTGTTAAAGGTGGGGTAGGATTCCGGCGGAAAGCTATCCGCGCAGGGCGTTTCCTGATTTATAAAAGCTATGTCTGCGGCGGAAATTACATCCTTCACGTTATTATATATCGGGCTGAAATTGTACTGTCTCCCGCCGTCATACGCCTGAGAAGCCGCGTCTCTGTACGTGCCGTAATAAATAATATTGTCGCCGCACGCCGCAAAGGAGACGGTGCTTTCCGGGGTTTGAGCCGTAGTATCCGCATCCGTTGTGTCGGCAGCCGTATCTGTCGTAAGATTTCCTGCGGGCACCGTGTCGGCGGCTGTGGTATTATTCTCTTCCCCGATTTTTTTTATGCCGCACGACGAAAGAAGCAAAGCAAGCAGTAATATTACCGAAATCAGTCTTCTGTTCATAATACCCCCAACGCATATTTCTTCTAATACAATATAGTATCATATTATCCGTTTTATTTCAATATGAAAATACAAAATATTGTTGAATTTTACAGTTTATATACAAAATAAATAGCAAAAAAACAAAAAGGACGCGGAAACGTCCTTTTATAAGTTTGTTAGTTTATTTAAGCAAATCGATAACCTTCTTATCGCCGTATACCATTTCCCAGTCGGCGGTAAATGCGTCTACTGCGTAAAGGGTGAGGGGGTGGTAAATAAGCTGGTCGAACAGCTCGGGATTTATGGTAACTGCGGGGCAACCCACCATAGCAACCTTATGTACCTGCTCAACATTTTTGAAGCTTGCCGCCAAAACCTTGGTGGGAATGTCATGCTTCTGGAAAAGCTGAACTATTTCTTCAACAACGTGTACACCGTCGGAAACGATATTGTCAAGACGGTTAATGTAAGGAGCAACGTAATCTGCCCCTGCAAGAGCCGCAAGCATTGCCTGCTGCTGGGTGAATATAGCGGTAGCGGTTACTTTAATACCCATTCCCTTCAGAACCTGAATAGCTTTCAGACCCTCTGCGGAAACGGGTACTTTTATATAGAAATCTCCGCCGGCGATTTTCTTCAGCTCTACGGCTTCTGCAACGATGTCCTCTGCTATGTCGCTTGTAGTCTGAATGTGAAGCATTCTGTCGGGACCGATAATGCTTCTGATCTCGGAAATAAGCCCTTTGAAATCGGAGGAGTGCTCTCTTGAAATAATCGTGGGGTTGGTCGTTACGCCTGCAACAGGAAAGAATTCGACGCACCGTTTAATGGCTTTGGTGTCCGCACTGTCAATAATGTACTGCATATCTTACTTCCTTTGTAAATTTATCGACTAATATAATATCACTCCCGCCGTTCAAAATCAATTATATCAATGAACAAATATTGTAATGTTAAAAATGTATTTTAGGTTAAAATTACAACATTTGCGATATTACGGACTGCCGACAGGAAGCTACTTGATTTTTTACAGCGAATGTGTTATACTGTTCGGGCAGTACGAAAGGAGGGACTTATATGGCGCAGGATAAAAAAGCTCGTAAACTGATAGCGCAGAATAAAAAAGCAAGGCACGATTATTTCGTTGACGAAACTTATGAAGCCGGTATCGAGCTTTTCGGAACGGAAGTAAAAAGTCTGCGTGCCGGCGCCGTAAACCTGAAGGATTCGTATTGCAGAATAATAAACGGTGAGATATTTGCAATCGGGGTGCATATCAGCCCGTACGAAAAGGGGAATATATATAACAAAGACCCCTTGCGTGTAAGACGGCTGCTTATGCACAAAAAAGAGATAGCCAAGCTTTTCGGCATAGTTTCGAGAGACAGCTATACTCTTGTCCCCCTGTCTCTGTACTTCTCCGGCTCAAGGGTAAAAATGGAGGTCGGGCTTTGCAGAGGTAAAAAGCTTTACGATAAGCGTGAATCGGACGCAAAGCGTCAGGCAGGACGGGAGATAGAACGGTATTATAAAAATCACCGTGACTAATACGGGGCCGCAATGGTTTCGACGGGGAATCTGAGATACGGTAAGCGGGTAGTGTACGGGGAAACACTTAAATAAGCCCCACTTAAATTTAAACGCTAACAATAACAGCGAACTCGTAGCTGCATAAGCTACCGCCGCAATAATGCGGCCTGTCGCACGTGTAAGGACCGCGAGACACGTCCGGCATAAAATCAGCGGTAAAAGTGAACTGCCAGTTTTCTTTTATAACAGTCACTAATAAAAAAGATACCGACCGAAAAATCCCGATCATCGGAGTTTTCAGCGGAAAACACAAAAGGTGATCTGCACCCGAAGAAAGCTGTAAGGAAGGTTTTTCGGACGAGGGTTCAATTCCCTCCGGCTCCACCAAAAAGAAACGGCAATTTTCGACAGAAGATTGCCGTTTCTTTTCTCTTTTCGCTCTTCTCTTTTCATTCTTCTTTCTTCTCTCAAATTGCCGTTTCCGGAGAAAAGATAATAGAGAATAGATAAAAGAAAAGGTAGCTTTGCTACGCAAAGCAATTGATTGTAAAAACTATTTGTGATATAATATTATACGGAGGTGGCAATAATGAGCAGTCCTTTACTAGATAAATCACTTGATTTTGCAACTAAAATTGTTTTATTTTATGAATCGTTTTCCAAAACAAGAAAAGATACTACTATTGCAAAACAATTACTTCGTTCTGCGACAAGTATCGGTGCAAACATAAATGAGGCAGTTTACGGTAACAGCAAAGCAGATTTTATATCTAAATTACATATTTCACTTAAAGAAACAGCGGAAAGTATTTATTGGCTTACCATTTTGAAAAGAACACATTTATTTGATTATAATTTTGATGAGCTACTTTCACTTGCAGAAGAAATCAAAAGGATGCTAATCGCATCTATCAATACAGCAAAGGAAAATAAATCAGGAAAAGGAGATGAAAATTAATGCTCGGATTAAAATGCAAGCTATAATGAATTGTACTTGAAAACGCCATTGAAATCCATATCCTTATGGTTTGGACATAGCGGCGAGAGCAATTCCCTCCGGCTCCAGAAAGAAACGGCAATTTTCGGCAAAAGATTGCCGTTTCTTTTCTCTTTTCGCTCTTCTCTTTTCATTCTTCTTTCTTCTCTCAAATTGCCGTTTCCGGAGAAAAGATAATAGAGAATAGATAAAAGAAAAGGTAGCTTTGCTACGCAAAGCAATCAGCCTTCCGTTTTACAGAGGGATATTTTTAGTATAGCTACGTTCCTTTCATTCTGCCGGGCATGATTTGAGGGTCGTTGCGAAGGTCTATTCTGCACAGCTCCGGCGAAACCATGAGAAGTCCCCTTTTTACTGTTCCCTGCCCGTATTTTCTGTTAATATCGTCAAATGCCGTTTCCAAGCTCTCTCTGCGCTGAATAACGGATATTTCTTCGTCAAAGGACATTTGCTCCGTTTCCCTGTAATCAAGGTCGGCGGCGCAAACGCTGAGGGTTCTTACCGGCTCCGAAAAGCTATGATTCTTTCGGAACAGCTCCAGCGCCGAGGTATAAATCGCCTCGGAGGTTCTGCATGGGTAAGAGAGCTTTTGCTGACGGACAAAGGAGGAAAGGTCCTTGTTTCTTATATGAAGCTGTACCGTTTTGCA
>JAQXKW010000257.1 GCA_029010655.1 Clostridia bacterium
CATTTTTGTAAAAAGTCATTGACTTTTGAATGATTCAATGGTAAAATATTCACAAATCAATATAAGGAGAAAAATTATGTCTAACATGAAAAAAGTTCTTGCCGTTCTTCTGGCGCTTTCCATGCTTCTCTGCCTCGCAGGCTGCGGCGGCAATCAGACAAACGGCGACGACAAGCCCTCTGAAAATGTTAAGCTTCGTTTTACCACCGGCGGTGAGTCCGGCACCTATTACGCTTTCGGTTCCGTTATAGCTCAGCACGCTACCAACAACGCAGGCATTTCCGTAAATGCTGTTGTGGGCAACGGCTCTCAGGCTAATATCGAGGAGCTTGAGGCAGGCAATGCAGAGCTTGCTTTCTGCCAGTCCGACGTTATGGCATACGCTTACGCCGGCACTAACCTTTTCGACGCACCCGTTACCTGCTTCTCTACCGTTGCGGCTCTTTACACCGAGCAGGTACAGATCGTTACCCTTGATCCCTCTATCAAAACCGTTGCCGATCTTGCAGGCAAGAAGGTTTCCATCGGTGCCGCAGGCTCCGGCGTTTACTTCAACGCTGTTGACATTCTGGGCGCATACGACCTTACGGAAGACGACATCGAGCCTACATACCAGTCCTTTGGCGACAGCGCAGACGCTCTGAAGGACGGTAAGATCGACGCAGCTTTTATCGTTGCAGGTGCTCCTACAACCGCTGTTGTTGACCTTTCCACCACAAAGGATGTTTGTCTCGTTTCTCTTGACGACGAGCACGTAGAAAAGCTTCTTGAAAAATCCCCCTACTACGCAAAGTGCACTATCGCTAAAGATGTTTACGGCACCGCCGAGGACATTACCACCGTGGGTGTAGGCGCTGTTATCCTCGCTAAGAACGACGTTTCCGAGGACGCTGTTTACAAGCTCTGCAAGGACATTTTCGACAATGCCGAAAACCTTGTTGACAGCCACGCAAAATACGGCGAGCTGAACCTTGAGTATGCTACAAGCATTACCTCCGTTCCCTATCATCCCGGCGCTGTTAAGTACTTTGCCGAGAAGGGCATCGAGCTTAAGTAATTCTACTCCGCATGCAAGGCTACGGCGGATTTCCTGCCGTAGCCTTTTAATTTGATTCTCCGAGAAAGGAGCAGTAATTTGAATTTCCTGAAGAAAAAGAACAAAACAGCAGAGCCCGAAGAAATGGGAAGCGTTGAGGACGTAATGCGAAAATATGACAGGGAATCCAACACCCGTATATGGGTCGGTGTTCCCAAGGTTATAATAAGCGTTTTTCTCGCAGTCTTTTCCCTTTACTGTATTTACATGACGCTGTTCTCCACAGCGTTGCCCGAAACAAGGCTTTCTCTCTTTTTGGGCTTCATTATTATTGCAGGCTATCTTACATATCCTATTAAGAAGAACCATGTCCGTCCCAACGCCATGCCCTGGTATGACGTTGTTATCATGGCTGTGGGTGCGGCAAGCTTCTTTTACTTTGCCTTCAATGCACATACGATAATAAAGCTTGCTACAAAAATCGAGACCTACCACGTTATTATCGGTGTTATAGGCATTCTCTGCTTAATTGAGCTATGCCGCAGATGCGTGGGCGTTCCGATTCTCTGTGTGGCGGGTGCGCTTATCGCATATGCTTTCTATTATAACTTCTCTTACGGTGCAGATTTCATGCAGGCGTTGAAATCTATCGTTTACCGCCTGTTCTACACCACCAGCGGCGTTATCGGCACTCCCACCAACGTGTGCTACACCTACATAGTTCTGTTTATTATTTTCGGGGCGTTCCTTGAACGTACCGGAATTGCAAACTTCTTTATTTCCCTTGCAAACCGTGTGGCAGGCTGGTCCTCCGGCGGCCCCGCAAAGGTTGCGGTTATATCCTCCGCTCTGTGCGGTATGGTTTCCGGCTCCTCCGTGGGCAACACGGTTACAACAGGTTCAATTACCATTCCCATGATGAAGAAAACGGGCTACAAGCCGGAGTTTGCCGGCGCCGTTGAAGCCGCCGCTTCTACGGGCGGTCAGATAATGCCCCCCATTATGGGCGCCGCCGCTTTCCTTATGGCGGAGTACATGGACCTGCCCTACGCAACCGTTGCCGTTAAGGCAATTCTTCCCGCAGTTCTTTACTTTACCGGTATTTTCATTGCGGTTCATCTTGAAGCTAAAAAGCTGGGACTTAAAGGCATTAACAAGGAAGATCTTCCCCGTTGGAGCTATCTTCTGAAAAACTGCTTTTTGCTTATCCCCTTAGTGCTTCTGGTTTGGATGGTGGCCTCCGGCGCGCGCACAATGGCGTTTTCAGCGGCAATCTCCATTATTGCGGCTTTGGTTATCGGGTTTATTAACTTCGTGGTAACCGGCAAAACAGAAGCCGGACAGTCCAAGTCCTTCGGAAAGGTGCTGGCGGAGTCCGCAAAGACCTCCTGCACCACCACCGTTGACGCTTTGGTTGCAGGAGCTAAGGGTGCTATAACCGTTGCGGTTGCCTGCGCTATCGCAGGTATCATTGCAGGCTGTATCACGGTTACGGGTCTTGCCTCCACTCTTATCGGAGCTATCGTTTCCGTTGCAAGCAACGCAACTATTCTGGGTCTTGTGCTTACCATGCTGTGCTGTATCGTTCTGGGAATGGGCGTTCCCACCACGGCTAACTACTGCATTATGGCGGCGACCTGCGCTCCTATCCTTATTCAGCTCGGGTTCCCCAAGGTTGCGGCTCACTTCTTCGTGTTCTATTTCGGCATAGTTGCCGACATTACGCCTCCCGTTGCTTTGGCGGCGTATGCAGGCTCGGCTATTGCAAAGTCCAATCCCATGAAGACGGGAATAAACGCCACAAAGCTGGCTATTGCGGCTTTCGTTGTTCCCTACATTTTCGCATACAGCCCCACCATGCTCTTTGAGGGCGTGAACCACTGGTACGAGGTGGTACAGATTTCTCTTACCGCTATCGTTGGTCTGTTCGGCATTGCGGCAGGACTTAACGGACACCTGTTCAAGAGTATTAACTGGGCGTTCCGTTTTCTCCTTATCGGAGGCGGACTGTGTATGATGATTCCCGAGATATACACTGATATTATCGGTCTGGGAGTCATTGCGGCAATCGTATTGTTCCAGTTCTTTATGAGCAGAAAAAAGCCGTTTCTGTTTAGAGAATAACCAAAAAAGGCGGCACTTTGCGTCTCCCTAAGGAGATACAAAGTGCCGCTTTTCTGTTTTGACTAAGAGGCATGTGAGGCCCTGCCTCACGCTCCGCTTAGTACCTTTTTTTGAAAAAAGGTACTAAGAACTCAAAAAGCTTTAAGAGGTGTCAGCTTTTGCCATTGACGGACGGTGACAGCATACCGGCATGTAGAGATTGCCGAGGGTACTTGTCCCCCTGATGTGGGCGGCTTCGCCGCCTTATTTCGTAATCGCCTAAAACGCTTTGAATGTCTCCTCTATGTTTACGGCAAGGGCACGTCGGAAACCGTAATACTGTATATATTAACCGTTTCTGTTTCTTCCCCGCAAAGCGCTATTTTTACGCCGCTGATGCTTTTCGCCCTATTCTCCGTGCAGAAAAGATCCGGCGTTTCGTATGCGAATACACCGCCTCCCTTTAGCTGAATACCGGCTTCTGTTTCAGTACCGTCCTCATACACAACCGCAACGGTTGCCGCCGCCGCTGTTTCTGTTTTGCAAACAAATGAGACATATATTTCTTCGCCTAAAGACAGTCCTTTTCCCGACATATCGGCAAGGACGGAATATTTTTCGCCAGTAAGCCCCGTTACCTTTGCGCCGGCAGAGGCAGAATCCCATTGTACCGTAGCGCCCTCCGCCTGTGTCATTTGCGGCTGTGTTACTCCTGAAAGATATGAAAGCATGGCGTATGCGTCCTTGGCATTGACCGCCCCGTCTCCCGTTGCATCCGCCTGAGACGGCAGAAACTCTCTTGTTTGGCACAAATATTCCTTCAGCATATATGAATCAAGGGCGTTTACGCTTCCGTTAAAGTCCACGTCCCCCGAAAGCACCGAAACCTTTTGCGCTTGCAAATAAGATACGGAGGCTTCCGACTCAAAGCGCAGACTTTCCGAAACACCCTTGTAATTTCCCGACAGTATGTCGGTTTTTCTTGCGGCGTATGCGGCGGCGGTGTCTTTATTTTCAAACAGGCACAGAGAGAAAATATGCATACTGTCACCGCTCATATATGAATTGAACGGGTCTATTCTTATGTTATGAATACTTCCCGACCAAAAGTCTTTACCGGTCATGTCCAGTATTATATATGAATACGCCCCGTGAACGGCAGTAAAGCTCACCGACATGCTCTGGGACTCATACATATTATTCCCAGCCGTAAAGAACATTTCCGTTATGCTGTTATTCAGAACGCTGTCCGGCACGTAATACACCAAGGCTATATATTTATACTTATCCGCCGAAAGGGCTTTTCCGTCATAGCTTATTCTGAAATATGGGTCTGAGCCCTTTGAAGCAATACGTGCATAAGGGTGACCGGCTACCTTTTCAAGGCTTGCCGCCGTACTGTTATAGCCCGTTATGGCGGCAACTGCGGCTTCGCTTTTGAATTCCAGCCTTGTATAGTCCAGATTTTCGGCGTCGTACTGCGCCTTTGTTTTAATCTTATCTATCTCAGCCATAGCAAGCTTTAATGCCGCCGTGGCTTCCTTCAGGGTCTGCGCCGCGCCGATAGACTGTATTCCCTTTTCAACCGTTTGTGTGAGAATTATCTGCTCCTGTGCTCTGTATCGGGAGGGGTCGGCGTAAGATAAAAGCTTTGCGGACTTTTCTTCCCTGACCTTTACAATATCATAGGGAGACAGGGAGGCAAGCATTACCTGAGCGTAATATCTTATAAGAAAATCGTTGGGGTGGTTAACATTATTGCCGGTCATATCGGCATATTTTTTCACCTCCAGCAATTCCTTATGGGCGGTTGTCATATCCGCCGTGAAAACGCCGGTGTATTCGTCCGAAAGCTGTTTTAATACGGGCAGATATTCCTCCTGAAGCCCCGCAAAATACGTTTCCGGGTTTGCCACCATGGTTGACACAAGGACAAATTCGCACTCCGGCTTATATGTTCTTACGGAGTCTATTATGGATTTAATATTCGCCTTGAACTGAGACGGGGCAATGCCCAAGGTGCCGTCGTTCATTCCGAAGCCGAGAAAAACTATATCGGGCAAATACTTTGTAACATTATCAAACACGGTACTTGCGCCCCATGTGGAGTCTTTTCCGCCTACCGCCGTATTTACATAGGAAATATCCGCATAGCCGTATTTCGATTTCAGTCCCGCCACGGTCATATCGGCCCACAAAGGCATATTCGGCGACACGTTTATGCCGTTAAGTCCCGACGCATTTGCGCCGTAGGTTATGCTGTCTCCGAAGAACACCGCCGTTACGTGCTCTTTATTTGAGAGCTTTGAATAGGTGGCAGAAAGGCTGTCTATACCGCTTTCGGGAACGGTTTTGTCCCATTCGTCCTCGTGGGTGTATGTTACAAAAATCTGAGCGTTGTGAAAAACGGAGCCTTCGCTGAAAAACACATATCCTCCGCCCCGTCGCTCCATCCACGTAATTCCGGACACGGGGCCGTCCGTTTTGTAATCGGAATAGTTTACCGCAGGGATTCTTCCCGTGGTGAGGATACACAGCTTTCCGTCTTCTACCACATAGTCCTTTCCGTACTGATACTCTATGTTCAGTTGTCCGTTTCTTACGGAAATGACACGCTTTATATCGTACATCATGCTTTGGGGAGAAATCGTTCCGTCCGGATTTTTCAGAGGATATACGGACTCGTTATAAACTATATTCCCCTCCCAATAATTGCTCGTATATACGCCAAGGTCATATTTGTTTGAGGCAAGAGTCTGTTCCGAAATTCCGTCCGTTACGCCGTTTGCCGCAGAGGCGTTTTTTGCGGCGGCGAGTTTCGCCGCCTCCTCGCTTTCGCAGAAGGTAACTGCCGAAAGGAAAAGCATGTCCCATTTATTAGAGCTTTCAAACACATCCAGCCGGATTTTGTGCACATTTCCCGTCCAATAGTCTTTTCCGCTCATATTTAATATTTGCGAGCGGTACTTATATCCGTTCACAGGCGAAAAAGCGACGCTGTAACCCGGATTGTATGAGACCATGTCTCCGGCGCACATAAAAAGCTCTGTCATATCGGCGGAGGAGGAGTTGGTTTTAGGCGTTCTGTATGTAAGCACCACGTATTTATAATCGTCCGCCGACACCTGCGCCATAGCTTCAACATTTATGGTTACATACGGGTCGGATTTCCCGTTGCATGTAAGCATCAGCGAGTTTTCTTCCTCGCTGTAAGAAATATCCGTATTATTGGGAAGTATCACGTTTTCAGCATTATGGCTGTCTCTGAAATCAAGGGTAATATCCTCTGCGGCGGCGCTGACCCCCACGGGAAGCGTCACGGGCAAACATGCTGCAAGCAAAACTGCCGCAAGAACTGCCGAAAGGCATTTTTTCAGTATGTTTTTCTTCATTATTCGCTCTTTTCGTCTTTTATTTCTTCTTTATTATATGGTACTGCATTTTCCCTGTTTTATCAACATATATGTATAACAAAAAACTGCCGCTTTTTTTGTGACGAATATCTATACAGCGGCTTATTATATTGACAGAGCGTCAATTAAGCTTTCGCCGTTTACCGCATTTTCATATTTATCAAAACCGTAGCCGATATTTTCTTTTCTGTGGCTGTCGCTTGACAAAATGAACTTTGCGCCCCTCGCCATAAGATACTCCAAAATAAACTGCGCCGGATAGGGAGTACTTCTGTGACCCCGGGAGATGGCTCCCGTATTGATTTCAAAGGGCTTTCCGCTTAACAAAAGCTCCTCTGCGGCACAAAGCGCCGCATTTCTGTACCGGCGGCACTCCGCATCGAAAAGTTCTGCTTTTTCAATATATTTAGTTACTAAATCGAAGTGACCGATTATATCACAGCCGGTCTTTTCCGATACCTTTGCCACGGTTTTATAATACTCCTCGCAAAAGGAAAGCACGTCACCGCCGAAATATTTTTCCGAGGCTTTTACAATCGTTTCGGGACTTTCGTCCACGGGAATATATTCTTCCCCCGCCTTAACGTAGTGGACGGAGCCTATAACGTAGTCATATCCCTCGGTGGGCATTTCTGAAAAAAAGTCCTGCTCCGTGCCGCTGAGAATTTTAATTTTATCCTTATATTTTTCACGGAGGGTGCGTATACATTCCCTGTATTCCGAAATTTTATCAAAAGGTATGCAGTAGCTTTCGTCAAAGGAGGTGTACGAATGGTCGGAAAACCCGATTTCGGAAAATCCTCTCTCTATTGCCGTTTTTACCACTTCCTCGGGGGTGTCTTTCCCGTCGCTGAAAACAGTATGGATATGATAATCAGAAAGCCTTTTCATTTTGCCCTCCCCTATTCTTTCCGTCTCTGAGAATATAATAGCAGATGTGTCCTTTTTTGTCAATTACAATAATCGCAAAGGGCGGAGTTTTACCGTCCGGAAAACGGAAAAGGGGTATTAGGCAATTGTATAAATTCGCTTTTCTCATATATATTTTCGGCGTTTGTCTATTAAAATGTAAATAAATACAATTCGCCATTGACAAAAGGGCGGCAATACAGTATAATACCGAAACGGAATGAAAAGGACGGGCATACCGCAAAGCGCAGGCTTTTGTCCTTATTTCGCTTTAACTAAAGGGGATAATATGAATTATGAATAGAACTAACGACCTGACGCAGGGCGTCATTTGGAAAAAGCTTATATCGTACTTTCTGCCCATTGCCGCAGGCACTCTTTTTCAGCAGCTATACAATGCCATTGACGCAATTATTGTGGGAAAATTTGTGGGTACCGGCGCACTTGCGGCGGTGGGCGGCAGTCCGGCAATGGTTGCAAATCTTCTGCTGGGCTTTTTCGTTGCCCTTTGCGGCGGCGCCGAGGTGGTTATTTCTCAGCACTTCGGAGCAAAGGACAGAAAACGGGTCGACCTTGAAATACACACCTCCGTCACCTTTTGCTTTTTCGTAGGGTTAATTCTAAGCGCCGTTGTAATTACCTTTTCTCCACAAATTCTCACCTTTCTGAAAACGCCTGCGGACACCATGGCAGACTCGGTTTTATACACCCGCATATATTTCTCGGGAAGTATTTTCATGCTTCTGTTCAACATGGGCTCGGGCATTCTGAGAGCCATGGGAGACTCAAAGCGGCCGTTCTATTATCTTACGGTAAGCTGTGTTTGCAATATAATCCTTGACATTTATTTTGTTGTAGGGCTCCATATGGGAGTTGCGGGAGTTGCATGGGCAACGGTTGCCGCACAGGGGATAAGCGCAGTTCTCGTACTGATTGATCTGTGCCGCAACAAGGAATATCCTCTGCGCCCCCGCAAGTTAGGGATTAAATGGGATGTTCTCGCCTCCATGATGCGTATAGGAGTTCCCTCGGGAATTCAGTCCGCCATGTACGGACTTTCGGGAACAATACTGCAAACGGGAGTAAACACCCTGGGCACGGTTGTTGTGGCTTCGTGGGCAATGAGCGGAAAGCTGGACGGCGTTTACTGGGCTGTGTCAAGCGCCTTCGGAACTGCCGTTATGAACTTTGTGGGGCAGAATTACGGCGCACGAAACACGGAAAGAATCCGCCGCTGTGTAAAGACTGCGACAAAGCTCTTTGCGGCGATTACGGCGGTTATCAGCGGAATGCTTCTCCTTTTGGCAAAGCCTGCTTTGACCCTCTTTTCCGACGACCCGGCAGTTATTGAAACCACATGGCAGATAATTGTTTATCTCGTGCCCTTTTACATGCTGTGGACCGTTATCGAGGTTTTCTCCGGCGTGCTGAGAGGCGTGGGAGACGCAGTAAAGCCCGCCGTTATCGTGGCTCTCGGCGTCTGCGCTTTCAGAGTTATTTGGGTTGCCACCGCATTTGCCCTGAAAAAGACCCTGTTTGTTATCTGCATATGCTACCCGATTTCATGGTTTATAACGGGCGCCGCCCTTTTATTCTACTATTTCAAGGGAAGCAAATTCTCGAAAAAGCACAGCCTTGATTCATAAAAATCCCCCCCTTGGGGCACCCTCCTTAAGGAAGGTGCCCCAAGGGGCTCTTGTATCTAAACTGAATAATTGATTTCGTTATGCGGTATAGCTATTGGCTATGCCGTTTTTTCTTTGCGTTCTGCAATGTGTTTTTGGAATGCTTCTTCCATTTCTTCGGGAGTAAGTTTTCCGTCAGAACGGGTTGTGTGAGCGTGAAGA
>JAQXKW010000258.1 GCA_029010655.1 Clostridia bacterium
ATCCTTTCTCGCCACTCTGCTGTTATTTCTTCTGCCATTTCTTATTCTGTCCTTTCCCGTTGCCGCTTTGTCCGCCGCAATAGCTTTCCCCGTAAAGCTGTTATGCAAGACAATATTCTTAATATGCGAAGGTCTTTCGGATATACCGAATATCACCGTTTCGATTCTTTACCCCGGGGCACTTTTTATGTGTATTGTTGCGGTTTTGGCGTTTATCGTCTTTGCGGTTACGAAAAAGCGTGTAAAAGCAGTTTCGGGAATCGTCTGTATTGCTGTTTTCTTTGCCCTTGTGGGGGGAGGGTACATATACTCCGCCCTTACGGGGGAGCGTGCCCTTATTGACTATATAAACTGCGGAAAAAGCGACGCCGTTACGGTGTGTACGGGCGGAAATGCCACCGTTATCGACATAGGAAACGGATATTCCACCGTTATTAAAGAGGCGTACTATACGGCTTTGGACCGGGGCTTTCCCGAAATTGAAAATCTTGTGCTTACCCACCTGCACAACAAATATCCCGAATCCCTTTCGTCAGTCTTTGACCGATACAGGGTGCGTCGCCTTCTTGTGCCCCTTTCGGAGGAAAACACCGCATTGTGTGAAAATCTTCGTCAAATATGCCGTGAAAAATCCGTTGAATTTTTGTCCTATGAGCCGGGGGAGGAAATCGCTCTGTCCGAGGGCTTTTCAATCCTCACTTACCCCGATTCCTACATAAAACGCTCCGTTCAGCCCATTGTGCGCTTTGACCTGAAGATTAAAAACCGCACGGTTTCTTATTTGGGCTCGTCCTACACAGAGGCGTTTCCGGATGTTAAGTTAGACTGCGACTGCGTAATTCTGGGCTCTCACGGACCGCTTTACAAAAGCGAAATCGCCGCCGACATGTCCTTCGCCCGGTTCGTTATTTTCGGCGAAAATGCAAAGGAATACTGCCCGTTTTCAGCTTCCGCCGCCCCCTCCCTTTTAATTGACGGCTCCGTTTTCGCAGAGAAAAAATGACTGCCGCATTTTGCAGATGTGTCTGTTTTTCGGTAAAATGTGACCGTTTTCCCGAACCCTTTGCTTTCCTATTGACTTGCCGATTTTATTCGGCTATAATGCAAACGACATTTCAGAAAAAACAACAGTAAAGAAAGCTGAGACACATATGGAAAATATTATTGAAATCAGTAATTTATACAAATCCTTCGGCGATGTAAAAGCCGTTCAGGATTTATCCTTTCACGTAAAGAAGGGCGAGCTTTTCGCTTTTCTCGGGGTAAACGGCGCGGGAAAATCCACCACCATTTCAATCCTTTGCGGCAGACTGCAAAAGGACAGCGGAAAGGTTTCGGTATGCGGAAAGGATGTTGACGGAAAGAGTCGGGAAATTGCCGAAAAAATCGGCGTTGTATTTCAAAGTTCCGTGCTGGATCAGCCCCTTTCCGTAAGAGACAATCTGCGAAGCCGTGCCGCTCTTTACGGAATAACCGGAAAGCAGTTTGAAAAGAGGCTCGCAGAGCTTGCAACGCTGCTCGACTTTTCCGATTTGCTGAACCGCACGGTAGGAAAGCTGTCGGGAGGGCAGCGCCGCCGCATTGATATTGCAAGGGCACTTTTACACAATCCCGAAATTCTCGTGCTTGACGAGCCCACAACAGGGCTTGACCCTCAGACCAGAAAGCTTTTATGGAATGTTGTTACCTCTCTGAGAAATGAAAACGGCATGACGGTTTTCCTGACCACACACTACATGGAGGAGGCGGCAGACGCCGACTACATTATTATTCTTGACAGCGGAAAAATCGCCGCAGAGGGAACCCCGCTTGAACTGAAAAACCGATACACCGGCGACTATATTACTCTGTACGGCGAAAAGAACGTATCGGAGCTGGGTTATCCCGTCCGTCACATAAGAGACGCCGTACAGGTCTGCGTGCCCGACACGAAAACCGCCACAAGGCTGATTTTGGAGCACCCCGACCTGTTTGACGACTACGAAATCACAAAGGGCAAAATGGACGATGTTTTCCTTGCCGTTACGGGCAAAAAGCTTTCGGGAGGGCTTGAAAAATGACGGGACTTTACAATTTGACACGGCGTAATCTAAAGCTGTTCTTCAAGGATAAAGGAATGTTCTTCTCCTCCCTTATTACGCCTATAATTCTTCTTGTGCTTTACGCCACGTTTCTTGCCAATGTTTATAAGGACAGCTTTCTTTCCGCCATGCCCGCAGGCTTCGGAATTTCGGAAAGCCTCATTGACGCCACCGTTGCGGGACAGCTTATAGCCTCTCTGCTTGCGGTAAGCTGTGTTACCGTGGCGTTCTGCTCCAATCTATTAATGGTAAGCGACAAGGCAAACAGCTCAATTCTGGACCTTTCCGTTACGCCCGTAAAGCGTTCCGTTCTTGCCGTAGGCTATTACACTGCGTCGGCGGCAAGCACGCTTATTGTAACTTTTTCGGCGCTTGCGGTTTGCTTTGTATATCTTTCCTTTAAGGGCTGGTATCTTTCCGTGGGGGATGTAGTATGCGTCATTCTGGACGTTTTGCTTCTGACCCTTTTCGGCACGGCGCTGTCCTCCTGTGTTAATTTCTTCCTCAGCACCAACGGGCAGGCGTCGGCGGTAGGTACTATTGTCAGCGCAGGCTACGGCTTTCTGTGCGGCGCATACATGCCAATTTCCAGCTTTTCGGAGCCTTTGCAAAAGATACTGTCCTTTCTCCCCGGCACCTACGGCACCTCGCTTATCAGGAATCACATGCTGAGCGGAGTTTTCTCCGAAATGGAAAGCGGCGGCTTTCCCTCGGAGGTAATTGACGGCATTCGTGACTCCATCGACTGCAACTTTTACTTTTTCGGAAGCCTTGTGGAGACACCTGTTATGTATGCCGTGCTGCTGGGCGCAGTTCTGTTCTTTACGGGACTGTTTGTGCTGTTCCACGTAATTTTCGGGCGCAGACGCGCTCTCTGAGATAAACATGAAATAAACAGCGGGAATAAGCAGGTTTCTTAAGGACAGTTCTCTAAACTTAACAGGAATTTGGCACACAGATCCCTGCTTGTAACAGTATACGATAAAACTACCCGAAAAAGAGAAAAACAAATCTCTTTTTCGGGTAGTTTTTTCAGTGATATTCTTTGCTTCGCAAAGAGTGATATGCTTGCCGACGGCAACCGTGATATTGAAACCTGCGGTTTCAGTGATATTTTATTCGCCGAAAAACTCCGCAGGCAATAAAACTATGCGTAGCATAATAAAACTGCTTTTGCAATATCACTCGCCGTAAGGCGAATAAAACTGCCCAAGTGTCCTAAAGGACACTTGGGCAAATCCGCTGTTTTTTGCAACATTACACAGATTTTACAAAAACATGCTATAAAATCTTACCTTGCAAAGCTATAATAATATTGGGAAGGCGGGTGAGATCCATGATATTTTGTGTAGAAGACGACAGCGGCATAAGAAATCTTATGCTGTATACTCTTAACGCCTCCGGGTTTGAGGCTAAGGGCTTTCCCGACTCGCAGGAATTCTGGGAGGCGGTAAAGGAAGAAGAGCCTGAGATGGTTCTTTTGGACGTTATGCTCCCCGGAGAGGACGGAATTACCATACTGAAAAAACTTCGCTCCGATGCGGCAACCGCACATATTCCCGTAATCATGGCAAGCGCCAAGGGAACGGAATTTGACAAGGTTACGGGACTTGACCTTGGTGCGGACGATTATCTTGCAAAGCCCTTCGGCATGATGGAAATGGTTTCCCGTATAAAATCCGTGCTTCGCAGAACAGCTCCCAAGGAAACGCCCGTTATAAAAATGGGTATTATTGAGCTGAACACGGGAAAGCACACGGTGTCTGTGGACGGCAAGGCTGTGGCGCTGACACTTAAGGAATACGACCTTTTGTGCCTGATGATGAAAAACAGAGGGCTTGTCTTTACGAGAGAACAGCTTCTGAACAAAATCTGGGGACAGAGCTTTATCGGTGAGACAAGAACCGTTGACGTACACATAGGAACCCTTCGCACAAAGCTGGGCAAGGCGGGCGGCTATGTGGAAACCGTGCGGGGCGTCGGATATAAAATGGAGGAAACCCCATGACGAAAAAAATATTCCGCTCAATATGCGTTGTGGCGATTGCCGTTTTTCTCGCTTCACTTGTTTTGATAATGGGCGTTCTGTACGATTATTTTTCGGGAGTACAGTCCGGTCAGCTTAAAACGGAAACAACACTTTGCGCCTCTGCGGTTGAAAAGGGCGGTCTTTCCTATCTTAACGGTCTGCCCGACGGTGATTACCGTATCACATGGATAAGTGCGGACGGAACGGTTCTGTTTGACAGCAAGGCAAACACGGCGGACATGGAAAATCATTTGGAGCGTGAGGAAATCAAGGAGGCAATAGCCGACGGAGACGGTGAAAGCTCCCGGTATTCCGACACCTTAATGGAGCGTCAGCTATACTGCGCCCACCTTTTGTCGGACGGGACGGTGCTTCGCCTTTCAGCCTCTCATCTCGCTCTGTGGTCTATAATTTTTGCAATGCTCCAGCCTATTGTGATTGTTATTATAATCGCGGTTTGTCTGTCGCTGCTGCTCGCTTACCGCCTGTCAAAGCGAATAGTCTCGCCGCTGAATGAGCTTGATCTGGACAACCCCAATGCCGAGGGAGTTTACGAGGAGCTGTCGCCCCTTATTGATCGTATAACCAGCCAGCAGGAACAGCTCAGGGCGCAAAAGGCGGAGCTTATGCAAAAGCAGGAGGAGTTTGATACTGCAACGGGCAGTATGAACGAGGGCATAATTCTTTTGAGCGAAAGCGGCTCGGTGCTTAGCATTAACAAATCCGCCACGAAAATTCTGGGTGTCAGCCGATACTGCATCGGAAAGGATTTGCTTCTGTTCAACAACAGCTTTGAAATTCAGGAGCTTTTAAGAATAGCCGAAGCAGGAGCAAGGTCGGAGAAAATCATTCCCATTGACGGCAGGGACTACCAGTTTAACGCAAGTCCCATTCTGACCGACAATACCGTTTCCGGAATTGCCCTGATAATCTTCGACATTACGGAGCAGGAAAAAGCGGAGGAGGCACGTCGGGAATTTACCGCAAACGTGTCCCACGAGCTGAAAACTCCCCTTCAGAACATTTCGGGCAGTGCGGAGCTTCTGTCAGGCGGCATGGTAAAGCCGGAGGACGTGCCGGAATTCGCCTCGCAGATATACACCGAGTCGAAGCGCATGATAACTCTTGTGGACGATATAATAAAGCTCTCCCATCTTGACGAGGGTGCGGAGGATATGACGCCGCAGGAAGTTGACCTTTATGAGCTTGCAAAGCTCACCGTCAGAAATCTCTCGCCCGTTGCGGACGGTGCGGGCGTCAGCATTTCTCTTTCCGGAGAAAAGGCAAAGCTTTCGGGCATTCCACAGCTTCTTTCGGGAATTATTTATAATCTCTGCGACAATGCCATAAAATATAACCGTGAGGGCGGAAGCGTTACGGTTTGCGTTTCGCAGAATGAAAAGAATGTCATTCTCTCCGTTGCCGACACGGGCATCGGAATTCCCCCGGAGGCTCAGGAGAGAGTGTTTGAGCGGTTCTACCGTGTGGATAAGAGCCGCTCCAAATCCGTGGGAGGAACGGGACTGGGGCTTTCCATTGTAAAGCATTCCGTTAAGCTCCACGGAGGAGAAATTGAAATAAGGAGCAATATTGATAAGGGTACCGAAATGATCATCACCCTGCCTAAACAAAGGAATAATAAAGATGACATTTGAACAAATCAAAAATAATCCGGCAGTACGTACATACGTTAAGTCTGCCGACGAAAGCTTGGCTGTGCTCGGTTTTACCGAGCACAGCTTTGCCCATGTTACGACAGTCGCCGAAAAAGCGGGATATATCCTTGATACAATGGGCTACCCCGAACGCATGGTTGAGCTTGCAAAAATTGCGGGATACCTGCA
This sequence comes from Clostridia bacterium, assembly GCA_029010655.1. Classification (GTDB taxonomy): domain Bacteria; phylum Bacillota; class Clostridia; order Oscillospirales; family CAG-272; genus Avispirillum. Next base: position 5,955 of record JAQXKW010000258.1, read on the forward strand.
CGACATAGGAAATCTTATAAACCGTGTTGACCACAGCCAGAGCGGCGGCATTATGGCTTTCCGTATTCTCGACCGGATGGGCTTTCCGCCGGAAGAAATCGCTTTGATTGTTTCGGCAATCGGCAACCACGACGAGGGCACGGGCGTGCCCGTCAGCCCCCTTGCGGCGGCGCTTATTTTAGCGGATAAATCGGACGTGCGCCGAAGCAGAGTGAGAAACACGGAGCTTACCAACTTTGACATTCACGACAGGGTGAATTACTCCGTCACAAAATCGGAGCTGAAAATCAACGAGGCGCACACGCTTATTAAGCTGAAGCTGCAAATCGACACGCATGTAGGCTCTGTTATGGAGTATTTTGAGATTTTCATGGAGCGTATGATTTTATGCCGAAAAGCCGCAGAAATGCTTGGGCTGAAATTTAAGCTTATGATAAACGAACAGCAGTTAATTTGACACCCGTGCAAAAAAATGACTGCCGCTGTGATTTCCGTCACTTGCGGCAGTCATTTTTTGTTCTGTAATAATATTAAACAACCTGCAAAACAAGAAAAAGCAGGACATAAGAAGAATAATCCGATATAATTACGTTGCGAAACAAGCATTAACGGAGACTTTCTATGTTCTGCAACTGTTGACATTGAGCATTTTTATTCGTTTTTAACAAGCTCCCACATACGGCAAAAACGCTCCTCCGAGGCGGTTGTCTCAACCGTGATACCCTCATTAAGCTCTTGTCCCGTATAGCTTTTTCCGGACAGCTTATCCGTATATACGGCAAGAGGTGAGGCGCCTCTTATTTTCAAGGCTATTTTTGACGGCTCGCAATCCGCCGCAAGCTGAACAAAAGTCAAAAGAAACACTTTTCTTTCGCTGTCCGTAAAGTAGTAAGAACAGTAGTTGCTTTCGCAGGGGTTCAGCAATCTGAAGTATTCACCGTTTTTAATAAGCTTTTCATACCGTCTGTAACGCTCGATCTGCCCGGGAATTTTATTCAGGACATTCTCCTCCATAGTGAGAATATTCATTTCATATCCCAGCATGCCGTTAACAGCAACCGTATATCTGTACTCCAGCTCCTGCACGGAATTTCCGGGATGAGATACATGACAGCTCATGGTGCTTACGGGATACGGCAAGGTGGAGCCATACTGTATTCGGGTGCGCCAAACAGGGTCGGTGCAGTCCGACGTCCATATCTGATGGCTGTATTTCATCATACCCAAATCATACCGTCCGCCGCCGCCCGAGCAGTTTTCTATCATCACCTTCGGAAATCTCTTTTTGAACCAGCGGTATAAATCATATGTGCCGAGCATATACCTGTGCGCCGTCTCATTTTGCCGATCCGCAGGGAGATAATCGGACCCCACCTGGCTGAGATGACGGTTCATATCCCATTTTATATAGTCCAGGGGAACATCTCCGAACACCTTTTCAAAGGATTCTTTCAAATAGTCCACAACACAGGGATTTGACATATCGAGAACAAGCTGAGACCGGGAAAGCATATTTTCTCTCCCGGGGCATCGGAGCGTCCACTCCGGATGCGCGCGGAACAGCTCGGAATCCGGGTTGACCATCTCCGGCTCTATCCAAATTCCGAATTTCATTCCGGTTTTCTTTACTCTCTGCGCAAAAGCCTTCAGACCGTCTTTGAACTTTGCGGGATTTTCCCACCAGTCGCCCAGACCTGCTCTGTCATGCTCCCTTGCTCCGAACCAGCCGTCATCCACGACCAGCATATCCATTCCGTATGCCGACGCCTTGCCCGCAAATTCCAGCAGTATTTTTTCATCAATATTGAAACCAACCGCCTCCCAGGTGTTCAACACCACGGGGCGGTTTTCAAATATTTCTTCGGGCAGTATTCTGTCCCTCGTGAATTTATGGAAATTACGGGACATTCCTCCAATGCCGTCATCGGAATAGGTCATTACCGCCTCGGGAGACTCAAAAGTCTCCCCCGGGGAAAGTTTCCATCCGAAATTTTCTCCGCCCAATCCCAACTGAACACGGCAGCCGTTCTCCGCTACCAGCTCCGCTTCGCCCAAAAAGTTGCCGGAATATACGAAATTAAACCCGTAGCACTCGCCGGACTCCTCTTCAGTTTCGTGACGGCACAGCCCCATAAACGGATTAAAGTGATGACTCGACGCGCCGCGGCGGCTGAATATGCTTCTGTTTCCCGGCTGCATAGGCGCACGGGAATACATTCTCTCTCTGAAATAAGTTCCGCAAAGCGTTATCATATCCCAGTTATCCCCGCGCAGGTCGCACTGGAGGCTCATGCACTTTTCAATATAGACCGGACACTTTCCCGAATTTGTCAGCTTCATATGACGGGATATTACGTCGCAGTCCTCGAACACCGTATAGTACAGCTTCAGCTCGCATTCGCTGACACGGTCCCACAAGGTGATCTCCAGGGTTTCATCGCCCTCTCCCGCTTCGGCAAAGGGCATTCGGTCTATGGGCTCCCGTCCGTTAAATATGCGGTGGCATTTATACTCGAAAGAGGTTACGGAATTTCCGTTTCCGTTTCGCAGCTTCAGGGAAGTACAGCGAAAATCTCCGTTTCCGAAAAACGAATACTCCGTGCTTGCCACATCGGGCTGAAATTCGTAAAAATCCTCGTAATATGGAGTAAAGGATGAAAGCTTGTACTCGTACACAGGCTCATATCCTCTTTCTTTTCTTCCGTAGTACACGTGTCCCAAAAATCTGTTTCTGAGTATTTCAATTATATATTCGGTTTTTGCCGTTGAAAGCACTATTTTGTTTTCTTCTTTATTGAAAAATACAGACACACCTGACCCTCCTTTGTTTTTTGAAATTATATCATAAGGGCAAGCAGTTTACAATAGCTTTTCGGAAAAGGCGGTATTTGTCTTTTTTTCGGTTTTACTTTGATTTTGCAAAAACACGGTAACGAATTTGATTTTTTCGTTATATCATTTAGTCGTACCAAACAAAAGTACAAATAATTCTTAAGGAGTTAAAAACATGAAAACATTCAAAAAAGCACTTATCTTTGCACTTGCGGCAATTCTTTGCCTCGGCATGCTCGCAAGCTGCGGCAACAATGCAGAAGAAGGAAAAACATCTGACGAAAACAACGTAACAGACGAAAAGAAGGACGCCTTTGACGCCTCCAAGGAAATCGGCGTTATCTCCCGTGAGAGCGGTTCAGGCACAAGAGGCGCATTTATCGAGCTGTTCGGCGTTGAGGAAAAGAATGCGGAAGGCAAAAAGGTTGACAACACCGTTGCAACCGCAGTTACCACCGACTCCACCTCCGTTATGATGACCACCGTTGCCGGAGACGAATACTCCATCGGTTACATCTCTCTGGGAAGCCTTAACGACACCGTAAAGGCTGTGAAAATCGACGGCGCCGCTCCCGGCGTTGCCACCATCAAGGACGGAAGCTACAAGATTTCCCGCCCCTTCAACATAGTGACAAAGGACGGACTTTCCGCCGAGGCTCAGGACTTTATCGACTTTATTATGAGCGCAGACGGACAAAAGGTTATTGAGGACAGAGGCTACATTCCCGTATCCGACGCACCTGCATACACCGGAAGCGTTGCAAGCGGTAAAATCACCGTTGAAGGCTCCAGCTCCGTTACTCCCGTAATGGAAAAGCTGAAAGAAGCGTACCTTGAAAAGAACCCCGGCGTTGAACTTCAGATTCAGCAGGACGACTCCTCCACAGGTATTGCCGCCGCAATCGACGGAAGCTGTGACATCGGAATGGCTTCCCGTGAGCTGAAGGACTCCGAAATCGAAAAGGGTGTTGCCGCAACGGCAATCGCCATTGACGGTATCGCAGTTATCGTAAACAACAGCTGTCCCGTTGACGACCTGACAAGCGAGCAGGTCAAAGCAATCTACACGGGAAGCACAACAGCTTGGTCCCAGATTATAGGCTAAAAGAAATTATCGGGGCAGGTAAAACCTGCCCCTTATTTTACATAAGAGTGGTATTTTTATGAAAAATTTCAAAGAAAAAGCAATGCACATTGTTTTTCTTATAACCGCTTTAGTCTCGGTTGCCGCCGTAGTGCTGATTTGCGTGTTTCTGTTTGCCAACGGAATTCCCGCAATCGGCAAAATCGGCGTTTTCAAATTTCTTTTGGGAACCGAGTGGCGTCCGGAAAATGACATTTACGGCATTCTCCCCATGATAATAGGCAGTATATACGTTGCTGCCGGAGCTTTGATTATCGGCGTGCCGGTAGGCGTTCTTTGCGCCGTATTCATGGCGGGCTTTTGCCCCAAGCCCATTTACAAGGTTCTGAAGGCGGGAATTGACCTGATGGCGGGCATACCCTCTGTGGTATACGGCTTTTTCGGGCTTGTGGTTATAGTTCCCTTTGTGCGGGAGAACATCGGCGGCAGGGGATTTAGCGTTCTGACGGCGTCCGTGCTTTTGGGACTGATGATTCTTCCGACAGTTATAAGCGTTGCCGAATCAAATATTCGTGCCGTGCCCGAAAGCTATTATGAAGGTGCGCTGGCGCTGGGCGCCTCCCATGAACGGAGCTTCTTCTTTATCGTTCTTCCCGCCGCAAAAAGCGGTGTTCTTGCGGGAATTGTGCTTGGTATCGGCAGAGCTATCGGCGAAACAATGGCGGTTAAGATGGTTGCCGGAAATCAGACAATAATCCCCGAAAGCATTACCTCCGGCGTCAGAACCCTTACCACAAACATTGTTTTGGAAATGGGATATTCCACAGACCTGCACAGAGAGGCACTAATTGCAACGGGCGTGGTGCTGTTTGTGTTTATTCTGCTGATTAACCTTGCCTTTTCGGCTCTGAAAAGGAGGTCGGGTAAAGCATGAAGCAAACTGCAAAGCAGAAATGGGCTTCCTTGTGCAAGGACCCCGTATCTCTGCTGATACGTCTGGCAGTATGCCTTGCGGCGCTGATTACGGTTCTCACGATTATATTTATAATCGCCTATATTCTCATAAAGGGAATTCCTTATCTGTCGCCGGATCTGTTCAAATGGAAATACACCTCGGACAACGTGTCCATGATGCCGGCGCTTATCAACACTCTGCTGATAACCGTTATTTCCCTGCTGTTTGCCGTTCCTGCGGGAATAGGCTCTGCGGTTTATCTGACGGAATATGCGGGGAGAGGCAACAAGCTGGTGGAGCTTGTAAGAATTACAACGGAAACCCTTTCGGGAATCCCCTCCATAGTTTACGGTCTGTTCGGCTCTCTGTTCTTTGTTAAAGCGTGCGGCTTCGGACTGTCCCTTCTGTCCGGCTCGCTGACGCTTGCAATTATGATTTTGCCGCTTATAATGCGGACAACGGAGGAAGCGCTGAGGGCAGTTCCCGACAACTACCGTGAGGGTAGCTTCGGTTTGGGCGCCGGAAAGCTGAGAACCGTATTCCGCATCGTTCTTCCCTCGGCGATTCCGGGAATTGTTTCGGGAGTTATTTTGGGAATAGGACGAATTATCGGCGAGTCGGCGGCGCTTATCTTTACAGCGGGCACCGTTGCAGAGGCGGCAAAGGGGCTTTTCTCCTCCGCCCGAACCCTTGCGGTACACATGTATGCCATTTCCGGCGAGGGACTATATATAAATCAGACCTACGCCACCGCCGTCATACTTTTGGCGGTCGTTATCCTGATTAATTCTCTGTCGGAGCTGATTTCCGAAAAGCTGGGAGGTAAAAACAAAAATGGATAAAATAAAAATCGAAAATCTGAATCTTTATTACGGGGATTTTCAGGCATTGAAAAACATTAACCTTGCCGTTCCCGAAAAGCAGATAACTGCCTTTATCGGCCCCTCCGGGTGCGGAAAATCCACACTTCTCAAAACGCTTAACCGAATGAACGATTTAGTGGAGGGGTGCAGAATTGAGGGTCTCGTTACCCTTGACGGCGAGGATATTTACAAAAATATTGATATAAATCTGCTTCGTCGGCGTGTGGGCATGGTGTTCCAAAAGCCCAACCCCTTCCCCATGAGCATATACGATAACATTGCTTTCGGTCCCCGAACCCACGGAATTCATTCAAAGTCAAAATTAGATGAAATCGTGGAGCGTTCCCTGCGGGACGCGGCGATATGGGACGAAACGAAGGACAGACTTAAAAAATCCGCTCTCGGTATGTCGGGCGGTCAGCAGCAGAGACTGTGTATTGCCCGTGCCTTGGCGGTTGAGCCGGAGGTCTTGCTGATGGATGAGCCCACCAGCGCACTTGACCCCATTTCCACCTCCCACATTGAGGACCTTGCCATGAAGCTGAAGGAAAAATATACGATATTAATTGTCACCCACAACATGCAGCAGGCTGTGCGAATTTCAGACAAAACCGCATTTTTCCTGCTGGGCGATATGGTGGAATTCGGAGAAACGGAAAAGCTGTTCTCCATGCCAAAAGACAAGAGAACTGAAGATTATATTACCGGGAGGTTCGGCTGATGCGTTCCAAATTTGATGAGCAGCTTGACAGTCTGCATAAAGAATTAATCGCCATGGGAAGTCTGTGCGAAAACGCCATTGCAACGTCGGCAAAGGCTATGACGGACAGAGATATAAGCCTTGCCGCAAAGGTGCCCGAGCTTGCTGCGGAGATTGACCAGAAGGAAAGAGACATTGAAAGAATGTGCATGAGACTGCTTTTACAGCAGCAGCCGGTGGCAAAGGATCTGCGCACTATTTCCTCTGCTCTTAAAATGGTAACGGATATGGAGAGAATAGGCGACAACTCCGGCGATATTGCGGAAATCGTCACGGCGGCGGGGCCGATACCGGAGGACGACACCCTTAATATACACGATATGGCTCTTGCCACTATCAAAATGGTTACCGACAGCATTGAAGCCTTTGTAAAAAGGGACGTGGCTCTCGCCCGTTTCGTAATAGGCTACGACGACATTGTAGACAGTTACTTCAAGGATATTAAGGAAAGACTGATTGAACGTATAAAAACCGGCAACACCGACGGGGAAGGAACCCTTGACCTTTTGATGATTGCCAAATACTTTGAGCGTATCGGCGACCACGCAGTTAATATCGCAGGCTGGGTGGTGTTCTCCGTCACCGGCGTTAAGGAATAGGAAAGAAAACACTTAGGACCTTTTTTGAAAAAAAGGTCCTAAGAACCCCAAAAAACTTTAACAAAGGACTTCTTATATATTTTTTGGAGCTTCTAAGGGACTTTCAAAATCTACTTAATACTTGCACGGCAGCCGCTAGCCGCTAACTGCTAGCCGCCGGCCGATTTTTTCAAAAATCCCCCTGGCTCCTCTCCGGCGCTTTACACATATTTTACAGTAATCCGGTAACCGATTTGATAATCCGCCGTTATAATAAAATTAAAATAAAGAAACAGCGGGTATTTTAGATGGATATTTTTAATGTACTGTCAATGATAGGCGGCTTGTGTCTGTTTTTGTTCGGCATGAGCATTATGGGACAGGCTTTGGAGCGGCGTGCTGGAAACGGGCTTCGCACCATTTTAGGAAAGCTGACGGGCAGTAAGGTGGCGGGGCTTCTGACGGGCATCGGCGTTACTGCCATTATTCAAAGCTCCTCCGCCACCACGGTTATGGTTGTGGGCTTTGTAAACTCAGGGCTTATGACCCTGAAGCAATCCATATATGTAATAATGGGAGCCAATATCGGCACAACCATTACCGCATGGATTCTCAGCTTAGCCGGAATTGACAGCGGCAACGTGTGGGTAAGGCTCTTAAAGCCCTCCTCCTTTACGCCCGTACTTGCCCTTATCGGAATTGTATTATATTTGTTCTGCAAAAGAGATAAAAAGAGGGACACGGGACTGATTCTTTTAGGCTTTGCAACGCTTATGTTCGGCATGGAGGCTATGTCGGGCGCAGTTTCGGGTCTTAAAAACATTCCCGAATTTCAGCAGTTGTTCCTGTTGTTCACAAACCCCATTTTAGGCGTTCTTGTGGGCGCGGCGCTGACGGCAATAATCCAGTCAAGCTCCGCATCAGTCGGTATTCTTCAGGCGCTTGCTTCTACGGGCGCCGTCACCTACGGTGCCGCCATCCCGATTATTATGGGACAGAATATCGGCACCTGCGTTACCGCTCTTATTTCCTCCGTAGGTGCAAACAAAAACGCAAAGCGTGCCGCCATGGTTCACCTTTCCTTCAATGTAATGGGAACCGCCGTTTGGCTGTCCGTCTTCTGCGTCATAAAGGCATTATTCGCCCCCCTGCTTCTCAGCCAGTCGGCTTCCCTTATGGGAATTGCCGTAGCGCACACGGTGTTTAACGTATTGTGCACCCTGCTGATGCTCCCTATGGGAGGCGTTCTGGAAAAGCTGGTTTGCAGAATTATTCCCGACGGAACGGAACAGGAAAAGAAATCGGAGCTTGACGAGCGTCTTTTGGCAACTCCCGCATTAGCGCTTCAGCAATGCAGAAACGTTGCCTTCGAAATGGCTGAAACTGCAATTTCCGCCATGAAGGACTCTATCAGCTCCTTTACAAGCTACAAAAAATCCACCGCCGAGCAGATACGCTCAAGTGAGGAGCGGTGCGACCATTATGAGGATATTCTCGGCACATACCTTGTTCGGCTCAGCGCCGCAAAAATGGCGCAAAGCGAAAGCGAGGAGGCTACCGCATTGCTTAAATCAATAGGAGATTTTGAGCGGATTTCCGACCACGCCGTAAACATTCTGGAATCGGCGGAGGAGCTGAGACAAAAAAATCTGTCGCTGACAGAGGAGGCGTTGACGGAATACGACACTATTTCGTCGGCGGTTACCGAGGTGCTTGAGCTGTCTCTCGCCGCCTTCAAAAACAACGACACAAACAGCGCAGTATGCGTTGAGCCTCTTGAGCAGGTTATTGACGAT